>DAIOXG010000469.1:0-2318 GCA_036758085.1 Prevotella sp.
GTTACTCAAGCACTTGGATTTCTTTCAAGATTTTGTGTTGCGGAATTAAGGCATTCAGTGATATTTGTTACTCTTTCAATTTTCATAGATAACTTATTTGTTGTTTTACAATAAGTCCTTCTGTAGTGTATTCCATGTCGGGTTAGACCTATATCAAAGTAAAGGTTAAAAGCGTGAAAACCATTGGTAATATCGCACTTTTTTCGTATCTTTGCATTGTTATATAGAGGATATTCTACGAATAGAACACCACCCGAATTTTGCAGTCTGCCTTAACACTTGTCGAACTTTCTTCGGCAAAATTATAAGGAAAAAGAAAGATTGGCTTGCAAAATGTAAATTATTTGTACCTACATACCTACTATTTAACACTTTCTATGCGACATAATGATACATGTCGATAGTAAAGCAATAAAAAGAGTTCTTTAAAATAATAGTTCAAAATCTAAACGTCTGTCTGCTTTCAGTATGTATGTAGGCACGTATGTAAGTAAAATGTGTGACACTTGTGTGACACTTTGAAAAAAACTACTTTGACGTTTGTTTTGTAGAAGATAGAAATTTCCTTCTAAAGCCCTGTAATGACGTGATTTACACAGGATTACAACGGCGTTAGAATTTGGATTCCAAGCGGATCACGTTAGGGATACTCGTTGAGTATCCCTTTTTTCGTAGAATGCCCAAAGAGCATGATGCTGTGGAAAACAAAGTGAAAAGTGTGGAATTTATAAAAAAACGATCATTATGTTTACAAGAAGTTCTTTGTTTAAAATATTGTGTTTCTTTCTGGTGTTTTTCATCGTAGCTACAGTGTTTGTTCATGGGTGGATGTCTTATCTCGTGAAGGTCCCGTCCGGACTTGGTGTTATTGTGTGTATATATGGATTACTTGATTTTCGAAACATTTCTAAGTTAGAAGAAGAGGAATTGTTGAACAAGGGACGGGATAAAGAACTTGGCATATTGAAGGAAACGGAGGCTCATTACAAACGGGTGGGGACTATACGCTTTTTTACGTTCATGTTTATTGCTATTCCAATTGTAGTCCTGCTGTATTGTTTTCGCTCAGATGTATTCTCAATTATCACTCGCTTCGTCAGTCCGTTTTATTCATAGTTCTTTACTTTGGTGTAAACACCATGGAAGTTTGATAGAAACACCGATAGCGTTTGATAGTAACGCTACAGGAGTTTTCTGTTTTAGTTGAAAATATATAGTTTTTGTCGGTTTCCTTTGCTGTATGCAAGAAAAAAGGTAAATTTGCAGGCAAAAATTAAGGTAGAGAGATTATAATTCAACAATAATAATGAAAGAGCTACAATTAAAGTACGGATGCAATCCTAATCAGAAGCCTTCCAGAATATATATGGAGGAAGGTGAGTTGCCTATTGAAGTGTTAAACGGTCGTCCTGGCTACATCAATTTCCTTGATGCTCTTAACAGCTGGCAATTGGTGAAAGAACTAAAAGAAGCTACCGGTCTGCCAGCAGCAGCAAGTTTCAAGCATGTTTCGCCTGCAGGAGCCGCCGTTGGTCTGCCGCTGAGCGACACACTGAAGAAGATATACTTTGTTGACGACCTGAAGATAGAGCTTTCTCCGATAGCTTGTGCATATGCAAGAGCACGTGGTGCAGACCGCATGAGTTCCTATGGTGATTTTGTTGCATTGAGCGATACATGTGATGCAGCAACAGCCACATTACTGAAGAGGGAGGTTAGCGATGGTGTAATCGCTCCGGACTTTACCGATGAGGCTCTTGAGATTCTGCGTGCAAAGCGCAAGGGAACATATAACGTGATAAAGATTGACCCGGCATACAGACCGGCTCCGATAGAACACAAACAGGTGTTCGGCATTACCTTCGAGCAGGGTCGCAACGAGGTGAAACTCGACGATCCGAAACTCTTCGAGAATATTCCAACAAAGAACAAGACAGTCACAGACGAGGCAAAGCGTGACCTCATAATCAGTCTGATAACTCTGAAGTACACCCAAAGTAACTCCGTATGCTATGTAAAAGACGGTCAGGCAATCGGTATCGGTGCCGGTCAGCAGAGCCGTATCCATTGTACACGTCTCGCCGGAAACAAGGCAGATATATGGTGGTTGCGTCAGCATCCGAAAGTTATGAATCTGCCGTTCGTTCCAGGCATCCGTCGTGCAGACCGCGACAATACAATAGATGTGTATATCAGCGAAGACCATGATGATGTACTTGCCGACGGCGTATGGCAGCAGTTCTTTACCGAGAAACCGGAGGTTTTGACGATGACTGAGAAGAAAGAGTGGATAGCCAAGAATACAAATGTTGCCTTGG
>DAIOXG010000470.1:0-2316 GCA_036758085.1 Prevotella sp.
ATCGAATGAGGCTCCCATATTCCAGTTGCCGTTGATGTTCATAGGAGTGGAATGTACCACACCCGTATTGCGGTCGTAAGTTACATATTGTCCGATTGCGTTGCGCATCAACTGCCAGTAGGCTTTGATTTCTATCGCCCTACGGCTTGTATAGTTTTCATCATACTTGTAGAATCCTCTAAAAAAATCAATCCTGTGGATGTCTGTATTTTTCAGATTCGGATTGCCACTCCATAGATTCAGAGGGTTGTCGGTTGTCGTGATGTCGAGAATGTCTGTAAGTTCAGGTAGAACTTTCTTCACATTGTATGTGAAATGACAGTTTTCCTTACCTACGAAAAGTGTAGGTTCTAACGACCATAGGTTGCGTGTCATTTTCTTTTTGTACGCACCTCGCGTATAGTCGATACGCTCGCTACGATAGTTCACTCCTGGTGATAAAAACGTATGCAGACCGAAAATCGGAAGTTTTATACTGGGAGTTCTTCCAGTCAGTTCGTAGCGGTCCTTGTTTATATGCGAGCGGAAACTGTTGTCAGCGTCAATTGCACGTTGTAGGGAGTCGCGGGTTGATGGCAGATAACCCACACCTACATTGCTTGCCCCTCCATACTCGGCGTATTTGTCAAGTCTGAATAGGTCGTTGTTGTTCTTGTCGTATATGTGTGTGTATTTCAGACCAGCAGAGAAACTGTACTTGAAGTCAATATTGCCATTATAATAGTAGCAAGCATCCCATATTGTACGGAGATTCAGGTTCCACTTGTCGTTGTACTTGTTTCTGAAATCCTGTACGCCGTTTTTGTAGTTAAGATCGTAGATAGAGGCGTTCTCGTTCTTCTTGTTGAAGTAGCGGTTTTCTGTCTTCAGAATGATACCATCTGGACTTTGTGGCATTTTCCATTGAATCTGTCCTGAGAGGTTACCGTCATAATAACGCATTCTGTTGAGTTGATGGTCGCTCAATTGGTTGAGCATTGCCTCCTTCAACTGTTTGCTGGCTGGTGAAGCAAACAGCGAGTCGAGTGAAGCTCCACGATATTTCTCGTTGGGCGCAACTGATAAAGTGGCACTTTGTACGAGATTGTTTGTCGTATTCTTGTAATATGTAAACTGCGGTAAGATTTCAAGTTTGGTCCTGGTCCAGTTCTTTTTGATGCTATTCATGCTCATAATCCAACTCTCAGTTTCTTTGCCATAATTACGGCTGCGTCCGTAAGTATTACCGCCTTGCAGGAATCGTTCTGACGATACGATTGACTGTTGGTTGGTATTTTCGTGTGCAAATGTAGTATTTCCAGAAAACTCAAAAGAGCGGTCCTTGTTGTTGAACAGATAGTCGGCACCTACTTTCTTTTGTATTGAAGTTCCGTTTTCCAATTGTGCTGTTCCCCATTCTCCGTTAGTGCCAGGTGCACGTTCGTCGTTTATATTATTGAGATTGGCAAAAATTCCAATGCGTGACAATTTGGTATATCGCAATGCGAAAAGACGTGACATCCATCTGTCTTTTGTACCCATTCCTAAGTCAACATTCGCAAGCATTCCTTGCATATATTGACGTTTCAGACTGACATCCATTACAAGTGGTGCCATACCTTTTATGTCCTTTTGCTGGGCGAATTCGGCTATGTCGTCTTTACGCTCATACACTTTTAGCTTATTGACGGTATAAGCCGGAAGATTTTGAAGAGCAATCGCAGGATCGCCCTTGAAGAAGTCACTACCGTTTACAAGCAGCGAACTGACGAACTTGCCGTTCACAGTTATCTGGTTTCCTTTAAGTTGGACACCAGGCAGACGGCGTATCAATTCGTCGAGCATGGAGCCGTTTGACAATTGGAATGCATCAGCATTATATACAATAGTGTCACCATGCATCACCATCTTGATTTTGGATGTAGTCACAGTAACTTCGTCAAGCTTTACTTCTTTTATCTTCTTGTGTTTCTTTTTTAGTATAATGGGAGATATAGTAATAGATATTTCACGTGCGCCTGCCTTCAGCTGATATGTGTGTGAAAAATCTTCATAGTTGTCTGCTGTAATTTTAAAGACAACAGTATTGTTGCGTCGAGGTATAAAGAGAGTGAAATTAGCCAACTGATTGTTGTTCATACTTGGTTGGCTTCTTGTTTTACCTTGTGCTATAAGATTGTTTTGCTCGTCGTATACACGAATAGCAGCATTTCCTATTACCTCACCTGTAAATTCGTCCTTCACAATAGAACACACCATGATAGTGTCCTTGAAGCTGGGCATACTTTGGGACTGTATCGCAAAGGTGAATAATAGTATTATTAGTAGTACTTTTTT
>DAIOXG010000471.1:0-2313 GCA_036758085.1 Prevotella sp.
ACTTGCCCACATTGGGTCGTCCTACTATTGCTACTAAGTTTGCCATATATTGTTGTTTTCTGTTTTAATTTTTGGGGAGTTATGGGAGAACTGGAAGAATTGGGAGAGATAGGGCGAACTCCATATTCCCATTTTTCCATCATTTTTTCTTACTCCGGATTATAGCCAAAGTTGTCGAGCTCCCGTTTAGAACTTCTCCAGTCCTTATCCACCTTCACGAATAGCTCCAGATAGATTTTCTTACCAAAGAAGCGTTCCAAAGATTTTCTTGCCTCCGAACCGAGTTTTTTCAGCGCCACGCCCTGATGACCGATAATGATACCTTTTTGGGAATCACGTTCCACGTATATAACGGCGTGTATATGTATATGATTGTCGTCTTCCTTAAACGACTGCACGGCAACCTCTACAGAATAAGGAATCTCCTTGTCGTAATAAAGCAGAATCTTTTCACGAATAATCTCGCTTACAAAGAAACGTGCCGGTTTGTCCGTCAGCTGCTCCTTGTCAAAATAAGGAGGAGAATCAGGCAACAGCTCCTTTATGCGTTTCAGAAGCATGTCTACGCCAAACTTGTTTTTTGCCGACAACGGTAATATCTCTGCATTTGGCAGAAGCGCATGCCATTTAGTAACAAGATTTCCCAGCGTCTTCTGGTCGCTCTGGTCTATTTTGTTTATCAACAGGATTACGGGTATGGTCATTTTCTGCACCTTCTCCAGAAACTCCATGTTCTTTTCCGGATTCTCTACTACATCTGTAACATAGAGTAGTATGTCAGCATCGGTAAGAGCCGACTCTGAGAAGGCAAGCATCGACTCTTGCAACTTGTAATTCGGCTTTAACACTCCCGGAGTGTCAGAAAAAACAATCTGTGCCTCGTCGGTATTAACGATGCCCATAATACGGTGTCTGGTGGTTTGCGCCTTGAACGTAGCGATGCTTATGCGCTCACCTACCAATTGGTTCATCAGTGTTGACTTTCCCACATTCGGGTTACCAACGATGTTTACGAATCCTGCCTTGTGCATTTGCTGTCTATGGTTTAAAGTGAAATTGATTGCCGTTTTTTATATTAGCAAATTTTATTCAATTTGCAAATATACTGAAAAAATGGGGCTTAGCAAATTTTTTATTTATTATTGCTACTTTTTTACCTGTTTTAGCGACGTAAAAAAAGCGCATCTGTATGACTTTTACTCATTGCAGATGCGCTTTTACTGTATGTATCTGATGAATGATACTTGCTTATTTTGCCTGTTCAACCTTATCGCCGTCGTAACCCCACTTATAGTAGGAAGCTCCATGAACGAAGCCTGCGCCGAAGGCTGTGAAAATCAAGTTATCACCCTTCTTCAACTTGTTCTCATACTCCCAAAGTGCCAATGGTATAGTGGCAGCAGAAGTATTTCCGAAGTGTTCGATATTAACCATCACTTGCTCCATCGGCAAATCGAGACGCTTTGCAACGGCTTCGATAATACGGATATTAGCCTGATGAGGAACTACGAAACGTATATTATCCTTATTCAAGTTATTGCGCTCAGCAATAAGTGCACAGTCGTTGCTCATGCTCGTAACAGCATAACGGAACACCGTACGTCCCTCCTGATAGAGGTAGTGCAGACGATGGTCAACAGTAAAGTGAGAAGCCGGACAAACCGAACCTCCAGCTTTTGTATGCAAGAAAGGAAGACCCTTTCCGTCTGTACGGAAATAAGAATCCTTCAGTCCTACATCCTCTGTCGTACCCTCTACGAGCACAGCAGCCGCTCCGTCACCGAACAAAGCACAAGTACTACGGTCAGTATAGTCAACAACCGAAGACATCTTGTCGGCACCGATTACGATAATTTTCTTGCATCTGCCACTCTCAATCATAGAAGCGGCAGTATCCAAAGTATAAAGGAATCCGCAGCATGCAGACCACATATCGAAAGCATAAGCATTCTTAAGTCCGAGTTTTCCAAGCACGATAGATGCCGTAGAAGGGAACTTATAGTCTGCTGTACTTGTTGCGACTATCAGCGCGTCAATAGTATCCGGATCAACACCCGTTTTCTTCAGAAGTTGCTTTGCCGCCTTGCGTGCCATATAAGAAGTGCCGAGTCCTTCTTCTGTAAGGATTCGGCGCTCTTTAATTCCGACACGCGTCATAATCCACTCGTCATTGGTGTCTACCATTCTCGACAATTCCGCATTATTGAGGACATAGTCAGGAACGTATCCGCCAATACCTGTGATTACAGCGTTAATCTTCTCCATGAGCTAATTATTCAGCAGTCTCCTTTACGATAGCAACCTTACCTCTAT
>DAIOXG010000472.1:0-2297 GCA_036758085.1 Prevotella sp.
GCTTCATTGAGTCTACCGACGACATCTCATTTGTCTCTTCGTTATATGGTTCCCATTGCTCTACATGAAGTTCTTCTTCTGTCAAGTCGGGATTTGCCGCAAGTTTCCGTCCTACATAATAAAGGCTTTCGAGGGTTCTTACACTCGTCGTACCTACTGCTATCGCCTTGCCGTCATGCTTTATCAGCTTCTCGATGGTGGAACGGTGTACACAGATATATTCTGAATGCATGTCGTGACCGCCGATTTCATCACTCTTCACTGGCTTAAATGTTCCGGCACCTACATGTAGTGTTATTTCTTCACGATCCACACCGTGGGCGTCTATTGAACTTAATACTCTATCCGTAAAATGAAGTCCTGCCGTTGGTGCTGCCACACTGCCCTTGATTTTTGAATACACTGTCTGATAGGTTGTCTTATCACTTTCCTGGGTGTCGCGATTTAGATATGGTGGTATTGGCAGTTCTCCTACGGCATCAAGGATATCGGCAAATGTTACATCACTGTTGTTCCA
Organism: Prevotella sp.; assembly: GCA_036758085.1. Classification (GTDB taxonomy): domain Bacteria; phylum Bacteroidota; class Bacteroidia; order Bacteroidales; family Bacteroidaceae; genus Prevotella. The sequence goes on from DAIOXG010000472.1 coordinate 518, forward strand.
TGAGAATTTTACCTCATGTGATGTATGACACTCCCCGATATAGTCTACCTTTATTGTTACGTTCTGTCCCTTTACTTCTATATCTCGACTTAATTGCTGTCCTTTCCATTTCTTGAGATTGCCAATAAGACAAAGCCAGGTGCATTCTGATGTTGTCTGGAACATCTGTTCGTAATCTGCCGGACGATACGGTTCTAACAGGAAGACTTCTATAAGTGCTCCTGTCTCTTTTCTAAAATGCAGACGTGCCTGTATGACCTTGGTATTGTTGAATATCATCAAAGCATCTGTTGGCAGATATGATGTGATATTGAAGAACTTGTCTTCCTTGATGTCTCCTTTATCGTATATCAGCAGCTTACTGTGGTCGCGCTCCGCAAGTGGGAATTTTGCTATTCTGTCTTCTGTCAGCGGATAATTGTAATCTTTTATCTTTATATGTTTTACCTGTTCCATTTATTTTGTTTTTTATTTTTCTATACCATTATAAATGCTATCATCATTGATATTATATATATCAGCGTAATTACACACAATACTACATCTACTGTTGATATCGTATATCCCTTTGAGGTGTATTGAGTGGAAATGAACTCTCCTGAACTGAATATTTTTGAATATAGTTTTACATATAAGCTATAGACGAGGAATCCCATTATTGCTCCCCACAACAAACCTACAAGGATATCCGACGGGTAGTGTAATCCTAAATACATCCTCGTGTAACAGTTCGTCAGCGACCATATCAGCAACGCTACAAACAGTTTCATGTTCCTTACTAAAAGGGAAAAGAATACTGTTATACTTATTGTATTCGCTGCATGTGATGAGAAGAAACTGAAATCTTTTGGTATCGCTTTGCTTGCCGAGACTATTATATTACATAACATCGGATCATTTATCGGACGCAACCTGCCTACAAGTGGCTTTACGATATAGTCACACAAACCTCCTGACAAGATGACATACAGCAGCGTACAGCCTACTACAAGCATGATGTGCGACATCGTCTCACTGTTGTATATCACAAGATACAACAAGGCTATGTACAAAGGTATCCATGTATAGCCGGATGTCATCACCAACATGAAGGCATCCCAAAATGAAGAAGAACTTCCGTTTACAAGCTCTAATATGCTGATATCTAAACTGTCTGTCATATTCTTTCGATTTGTGATATATGAAGCCATCCGTCACGGTCATCGCCAAGGCGCACGTGTTTCCATTCTTTCATCGAGTCATCTATTATCTCGACTTTTGTTCCTTCATGTATAACGGCGGCATTTGCCCCATTATTGTCAGGAGTCTTCTTCAACTGCACTGAAGGGGCTATAACTATAGCGCCGCTCCTGTCTTCATAGCGTTTCTGCTGACTGTATGCACAACTGTATGACACTATGGCTAACAACAGCATTATGATACTTGAAGAGAAACCTATCTTGCGCATAAGCAGCTTTCTTGAAAATAGGTATACAAGGAGTGATGCCAAGGCTATGGCTAATGCAACGACCGACATTACTCCCCATGTATCCATCTTCATCATATCTACGACACAGAGTGCCCACTGCTCGAGTATCATCTGCGGCTCTGCTGATATCTTGTCTATTGTCTTCGAACGGGCAAGCTTCAGATTAAACAGGATATCGTCATCGCCTGGCGACAACAATGATGCTCGCTCATAACTGAGTATTGCCAAAGTGATATTGTCGGCTCTGTAATACGCATTGCCAAGATTATAGTATAATTCCGCACTTTTCCCGCTCTTCAACAATTCTTCATA
>DAIOXG010000473.1:0-2296 GCA_036758085.1 Prevotella sp.
CGGCTCCGTGCTCGAGGCGACTCAGCAGGTGGAGAAGGATTCTCCTATCGCAACTCTCAGAAACAGCGACGGCGTTATCGTGGCTGACGGAAAAGCTTTCCGCGGATGGTTCGTAGAGGCTGACGGCGGACGCAAGTATACAGCCGAAGACATCGTTACCGGTCCTACTGCACTCTATGCAGTAGCTACAGATATAGAGGTGGCAAGCGACGTGAACCGCTATACTTACAACCTCACCGATCCTTACTTCTATGCAGAAGACCATGAGGGATTCGTTCCAACAGCAGGTGCTTTCCACGACAAACAGCATGGATGGGCTTTCGGTGCTGACGACAAGATTAACATAATCTCTGGTCGCCACTCCCTCATCTTCATTACCGGTTGCAAATACAGTGGAGCAAATACTGTTACACTGAAGAACGGTGAGGCAGAGGTTGGCACTATTACTCTCGACAAGACTAACGACGGTGTGATGCAGAGTATAGAGTATACAGGTGAGCCAGGAACTCTCACTCTCTCGTTCGATGGCGGCATGTACATCCACAAACTCGTAGTTGCAAACCTCGGCGATGCTTCTACAGAGAAGAACGAACTCGGATACTATGTTGTTGAGGCTGGCAATGCCGGAAACTTCCTCACTATGCTCGACCTTGCCAATGCCAACGCTAAGGCTGACGAGCGCACTTGCATCTTCTTGCCTAACGGAACATACGACCTCGGCGAGACTGTTCTGACTACTGTTTCTGGAAACAATATCTCTATCATCGGACAGAGCATGGACAAGACAATCATCAAGAATGCTCCTAAGGTGAAGAACGAGGGTATCGGTACTACTGCAACTCTCTATGTTACTGGCAAGAATCTCTATATGCAGGATTTGACATTGCAGAATGCTCTCGACTATTACAACTCTGGTTCTGCCGGTCGTGCAGTTTGCTTGCAGGATAAGGGCGACGGCACTATCTGCAAGAATGTGAAGATGCTCTCTTATCAGGATACTTATTATAGCAACGGTAACGGTAAATACTATTGGGAGGATTCAGAAATCCATGGTACAGTAGACTTCCTCTGCGGCGGTGGCGACGTATATTATAATAGGTGTAAGATTGTTGTTGAGAAACGTCAGGCTGACGGCAAGGGCGGTTGTACTATCGCAGCACCTTATACCGACAATGGTTGTCAGTGGGGTTACGTTATGAACAACTGTACTGTAGATAACTACGCAGAAAACTTTAACTTCGGTCGTGCTTGGGGCGGTACTCCTCGTTTGGCTTATCTGAACACTACTCTTCTCCAGCCGGACAAGATTATCAAGGATCGTTTTACTGTTGGCGGTATGAACGTACCTGCAGACAAGTTCGTGGAGTATAACACAATGGATGCTCAGGGCAATGTCGTTTCTCCTGCATCTAATGTGCTTACTTTCAAGAAAGACAAGAAGGAGAATACGATGGAGACTATCCTTACAGCTGACCAGGCTGCTGAATATGCTCTCGACAAGGTGTTCCCGACATGGACTCCGGATGCTGACTGTGCCCAGATCGGTCTCGGTCTGCTTTCTGCAACCGACGGCAATATCTCATGGACTGCTGCAGAGGGTGCAAAGGCTTATGCTGTATTCTATGATGACAAGTTTGTTGGTATGACTGCCGCTACAACATGGACTGTTGCTGCTGGTGAGTCGGCTGACAAGTTTGTGGTTCGTCCTGCCAATGCCATGGGTGGTTTCGGTGGCGGTTCTACAACTACTACTGGCATCAACTCTATGAAGGTAAATGCAGAGAACGTTGCTTCAACAATATTCTATGATCTTCAGGGTTCACGTGTTGACGGCAGTCAGCATGGTGTTCTCATCATGGTTCAGAAGATGACCGACGGCAGCATCAAGACTACCAAGATCGTGAAGTAATCTCCTATACCTTATATATAATAAGAGCGGCATCCCCATCGGTGCCGCTCTTTTGGGTTCTAATAATGCCAATTATAAAAAGGATGATTTTAGACAAAAACACATAAAACACCCTTGTCATTTTGCAAGTCTTCGACTTATTTATTGAATGTTTATATGTTCTTATGAGAGCAAGCTCTCAACGTACATATAAACATTCAAGAACAGAGCCACTTCGTGTCTCTTGCAAAATGACAAGGGCGATAAACATAAAAAACATTTAACCAAAGCCTAACGACAGGCGATAATCCATTTTACCTATTTTATTTATATACTTTTCACAATATTCTATAACAAAATTCGTTATACAATAAAATCTTTACTATGCAATATCAAATAAACAAACTG
>DAIOXG010000474.1:0-2286 GCA_036758085.1 Prevotella sp.
AGGGCTTACTCGGGACTTCCACCCGTTAGACAATGCTCATGCCGAGCATACAAATACCCCGACCTTCTTATCGCAAGAAAGCCGGGGGAACCATCATTTAAATATGTGTGTTTTTAAGAGTAGTCAGAATCAAACTTAGAAGTCGATGTCAAGTCCTACACCGAGAACATCATTGTTACGGGTGTAGTCGGCAGTATATGCAAGACCCGTCGTGGCATTGGCTTCCGAAGTCTTCTTATGCTTATAGAAGGTATGGAAGTATGCTACGTTGAGGGCAATCTTGTTTGAGATATTGACCTTGGCACCGCAGCCTAAAGAGTTGGAGCTTACGACAAACGACTTGTCGTCCATCGAAGCATCAGAGAGTCCGTAGTTGGTGCTCTGCCATCCTGCACTCAGAGTGAGCACCTTGTTCACATCGCCCTCGATACCGGCATTGTATTCGAGAGTTCCGCGGTTGAGCTTCTTGTGGCGGTCAACACGCTTCTGTGTCTGTCCGTCGGCAAGCGTATAGCGATAGCCCGAAGTTGCCTCCTTGTCGTCAAACCAGTGGAAACCTACGTTGATGCGGAGGGCGTCGATAGGACTGTAGCCTACGCCGAGGGTCAGGAGTGCCGGGATGTCGCCCGGGTCCTTGCCGTTCTGCTCCGGATCATATTCAGCGATGAGTTCGTTGATATTCTCCTTGGCGGCGTTGATTGCCGGGGCAACCTGCTGCAACACCTGTGCCGGAACGCCAGCAGCCATGAGGTTTGCGCCGATATTGTTCAGCTTGCTAACTGGAGTGATTACCGTGCCCTGGTTCTTCAGACACATGTGGGTCTTGAACTCATATTTTGCAGAGAAGTTCCAGCGACCGGTCTTATAGTCGATGCCGAGTATCGGAGTGAAGCCGTAGCCGGTCTGGTCGGTATTCAGCTCGATGTCGGAACTCTCCGGGTCGTTAGGGTCAACGATTGACGAGAGCGGGAGCTTTGCTCCGCCTTTGCCTACGAAGGAGATGTTCTTAACGTATCCGTAGTAGTTGCAGGTGGCGTAGATGCCGCGCACTCCGGCATAAACCGAGAGGTTGTCGGTGATGCGGTATGCTGCACCTACAGACAAGCCGTAGTAATACTGGCGGCCACGCATGTAGCTGTCGAAGGTATATCCATATCCGCCCACCTGCTGATACAACGGATTGGCAGCAGCATTAGGGTTTACGATATCGGGATTAGTAGGGAGCAGTCTCTGGAGATACGGAGCGAGCGTATTGCCAAGCAGTCCGATGTTTGCCACTACCTCCTCGAACGAACCGAGTCCGTCGTCGAACTTACATTTTCCACCGCCACCGGCGAGGGCGAAGTTACCCTGGAACGACCAGCGTTCTTTATTGTATGCATACTGGAAAGAAGGGATTACCGGGGCGAAAGCCTCTCCCTTGAACTTTCTGTTAGCTGATGGATTGTTCGCATTATATGCAAATAGCGGATATGAGTTCTCTATCGTACGAGTCTGCCATGCCGACTGGAAGTTGATGCTCAGGTGATGACCATCCTTCATGAAAGCCACTCCGGCAGGATTGTAGTAAACACCGTCGATGCCGATAGAAGCCTCACGGCTCATCATTCGGTTGAAAGCGATGTTCTGGTTGGTGTTAGTGAGCAGACCGCCTGCATTTGCGGTCAGAGCTGTTGTTGCCAGCGTAGCCGACAAGCAAACATTTTTTAATTTAATCATCTTATCCAAAATACTTTTTAATACAAATTGGCTGCAAAGGTATCTTATTTGTTCTGTATTTCCGATAAACGAGAGTATTGTTTAACATTGCTTAACCACAAATAGGGGTATTATTGCGCAAAATAAAAGGTTTGTGCAATAAAAGCGCAAACCTTTTTTGTTTTTTCAGCTGGGAGAACTGAGAGGACTGAAGGGGCTATTGCTGCGATTTCAGCTCCGGATAGCTCACTCTCGTATGATAAATCGACTTCAGCCTGTCTATCAGCACCTGTTTGGCAACAGCCACATCACGGAAAGTGATAGGACAATACTCATAAAAGCCATCTGCCATCTGCCCGTTGATAATCTTGTCTACCAAATTACTGATGCTCGTCTCCGTATACTCCGGAAGGGAGCGCGCAGCAGCCTCAACAGAGTCTGCCATCATCAAAATCGCCTGTTCGCGGGTAAAGGGATTCTGTCCCGGATAGCGGAACAGCGACTCGTCGACCGGCTCGTCGGGATGCTCGTTCTTATATGATATATAGAAATATTTGGCAAGTCCCGTACCGTGATGCGTACTGATAA
>DAIOXG010000475.1:0-2280 GCA_036758085.1 Prevotella sp.
ACCTTTGCATTATCTTAATATAATACTGGCGAATATTAATACAATATAAATATGTATAGAACTAACACATGCGGAGAGTTAAGACTCTCAGATGCAGGAAAAGAGGTAACGCTTGCCGGATGGGTACAGCGAAGCCGAAAAATGGGCGGAATGACGTTCGTTGACCTCAGAGACCGTTATGGCATTACACAGCTCGTCTTTAATGAGGAAGTGGATGCGGAGCTTTGTGCAGCAGCCAACAAGCTTGGCCGTGAGTATTGCATACAAGTGAAGGGAACTGTCAGTGAGAGACAGAGCAAGAACAGCAAAATTCCTACAGGCGATATCGAAATTATCGCTTCGGAACTTAATGTTCTTAGCGAGAGCCTTACACCTCCTTTTACTATAGAGGACAATACTGATGGTGGAGATGATATCCGCATGAAATATCGCTATCTTGACTTGAGAAGACCTGCTGTTCGCAAGAACTTGGAGTTGAGACACAGAATGACAATCCTGATAAGAAACTTTCTCGATGCACGCAATTTTATGGAGGTAGAAACTCCTATCCTCATTGGAAGTACACCTGAGGGAGCAAGAGACTTTGTCGTTCCATCAAGAATGAACCCCGGACAGTTTTATGCCCTTCCGCAGAGCCCACAGACATTGAAGCAACTGCTCATGGTAAGTGGCTTTGACAGATATTTCCAAATTGCAAAATGTTTCCGCGACGAAGACCTTAGAGCTGACCGTCAGCCTGAGTTTACACAGATAGACTGTGAGATGTCGTTTGTTGACCAGGATGACGTTATAGATCTCTTTGAAGATATGGCACGCCATCTGTTTAAGGAGATTCGTGGCGTAGAGCTCCCTGCTAAGCTACAGCAGATGACATGGAAGGAAGCTATGAGAAGATTCGGAAGCGACAAACCGGATTTACGCTTCGGCATGGAGTTCGTAGAACTTATGGATGAGTTAAAGGGAACAGGTGAATTCTCTGTATTTAATTCTGCTGAATATATTGGAGGTATCTGTGCCCCAGGATGTGCTAAATATACAAGAAAACAACTTGATCAGCTCGCTGATTTCGTGAAGAAACCACAGGTAGGTGCCAAAGGACTTGTATGGATAAAGGTAAATGAGGATGGAACGACAAAGAGCAGCATCGACAAGTTCTATTCTCCAGAAACCCTCGCCAGTGTTGTCAAGAAGATGGATGCGAAACCGGGCGACTTGATTCTTATCTTGAGTGGCGACAATGCCAATAAAACAAGAATTCAGTTGTGCAGCTTGCGTCTGGAAATGGGAGACAGATTGGGCTTGAGAGACAAAAACAAGTTTGAATGCCTGTGGATTATTGATTTCCCTCTGTTTGAATGGAGCGATGAGGAGCAGAGACTGATGGCAACACACCATCCGTTTACAATGCCAAACCCTGACGATATCCCATTGCTCGACGAGCATCCTGAGGAAGTTCGCGCCAAGGCATACGATTTCGTTTGCAACGGTATCGAAGTAGGAGGTGGTAGTCTGCGTATCCATGACGGTAAATTGCAGGAAAAGATGTTTAAGATCCTTGGCTTCACTCCAGAGCGTGCAATGGCTCAGTTTGGATTCCTTATCAACGCCTTCAAGTATGGAGCACCGCCACATGCAGGTCTTGCTTTCGGACTCGACAGATTCGTTTCCATTATGGCAGGTCTTGATTCTATACGCGACTGTATTGCTTTCCCGAAGAATAACAGTGGACGTGACGTAATGCTTGATGCACCTTCTTGTCTTGATGAAAAGCAATTGAAGGAATTGCAGATTAGCGTTGATGTAAATCAAGAAAACGAGTAAATTTCTTCTTTGCAGCTATAATCTGTGAAAATTAAACCAAAAAAGTAAAAAGTTTAAAATAAATGCGCTATATTTGCAAAAGATTTATAAAGTAATAAGTTTCAGAGACTTAGTGCAGACTTAAATTATTTATTATTATGGTAGAAAAGAAAGTAACAGAAAAGAAAGTTGCTGCTAAGACAACAGCAAAGAGAACAACAAGAAAAACTACAGCGAAGAAGGCTGCTGAAACAGTTGCAATTAACGCTGAGAATGTAGGCTTTAGAGCTGGTGATGTTTATCAGACACTCTCTGTAGCAGAAAAAGCACTTAGCGTTGATGAAATTGCTAAGGCTGCAAAAATCTCAAAGGAGGAAGTTCTTCTTGGTATGGGATGGCTGCTGAAAGAAGGAAAGATTAAGGATGAGAATAATAAATTTGTCTTGGCATAACCAAGACCGATTGGATTAGTTTGATGTA
>DAIOXG010000476.1:0-2265 GCA_036758085.1 Prevotella sp.
TGATTGATTTATTCATTGCACAGCTTGATAAAATCGGCCCTGTTGAGCGAATAGTTTTATATTTATATACCCGCGGCGGAGATACTTCTGCGGCGTGGAATATCGTCAATCTTCTAAAGATGTATTGTGATGATTTGATGGTAATTATTCCACACAAGGCTCATAGCGCTGGAACAATAATAAGTCTCGGCGCAAACAAAATAGTTATGACAAAGCAAGCAACCTTAAGCCCAATAGACCCAAGCTTGAATACGCCAATGAACCCTGTTATTCCCAATGATCCTATGAATCAAACTACTCCAGTAAGCGTAGAAGCCGTCAAAGGGTATATTGAACTTGCGAAGGATGAGTTTGGCATTCAGGATAACCAAGCGTTGAGTGATGTCCTAATAAAGCTTTCAGAGTATGTGCATCCTCTTGTATTGGGACAAGTATATCGGTCGCGGGCTCAAATCAAAATGTTGGCAAGGAAGCTATTAAAAAATCAAATTGGTGACCAAGACCAGCTTAATCGTATTATCGATTTTCTGTGTAGTGATTCAGGTAGTCACGATTATACCATTAATCGTAGAGAAGCCGAAAGAGAATTGGGATTAAATGTTACTAAACCAACAAGCACTCAATACAACATAATTAAAGGCATTTATAATGATTTTAGTTTGGAGCTAGGATTTGGTCAGGTATTTGATCCACAAATGATTCAAGGAGCATATGCTGTACGGAGAGGTTTCATTGAAAGCGTTGTTGGCGGCAGTGACTTCTTTGTTACAGAGGGTAGGTGCTCCACTGTTACTACACCCAATGGACCAGCAATTCAAGTCAATAAAGTTTTTGAAGGATGGCGGCATAGCGAAACATCTGAATTGCCTCAAACGGCTCAGGTGTTGACACTAGACGGGGAGGTGAATTATGAACAAGATAACGAATTCAAGCTATAATGCATACTCCTCTGGATTAAGTTCATTTCTCAATCAATCCACATCAGATACGAGTGCTTTTTCACAATCTGTCCCCGTGCATATGACAATTGACGCTCTGGATAACGGACGATATAGTGTATTTGAAATCGCAAACTGGTTTTTGTCAAAGGAATCAATGACACAAAAAAAGCTCCAAAAACTATGCTATTATGCACAAGCTTGGTGCTATGCCCTGAACGACTATCGTCTAATAGATACCGTGTTTGAGGCTTGGGTGCATGGTCCGGTCTCTCCTGCGTTATATGATAAGTTTAAGAGTTTTGGTTATAACAGTATTCGCCTTGCTGGAAAATACACTGTGAATATAGCTGAAGCCGATATCGAACTCTTAGAAAGCGTTTGGGAAACTTATGGCGACCATACAGGCAATGCACTGGAGGCTTTAAGTCACAGCGAACCGCCTTGGATAGAAGCGCGAGTTGGGTATGCTCCTAATGAACGGTGTAATGTTCCCATTTCAGTAGAGTCGATGAAGAAATACTATTCGTCAATATATTTGGGCGGAGATTCGTGATGAGTGTGTTGACAAATCAAGTAGGCGAAAAAGCCAAAGGTCGTTTACTCACAAATAAACGTGATGTTCCCTTTGTTCTTGGTTTTAGATATCCATTGGAAAAAAAGTTTACTTTAACTGAGCTGGAAAAACGAAACAACAAAGAACTTCAAGGATTCCTTGACAAAGTAGCGCAAATGTCTGTACAGCAAGTTGATGAATTATATGCACGTGCACCGGACAAGAATGACACATACCGCGACATGCAGGTTTATCACTATGAAGTGACACGCTCTTTTCGAATTCATGTAGTATGTGAGGATGGAATTTATAAAATTATCCGCTTTGATCCGAACCACAAAGTACACGATTGATGAGAAACGCTGTATTGATTGCGAAAAAGTGCCGTCTTGGGAGTGATTCCGAGACGGCGCTTTTTTGCTATCCGCACATTCGATTTCTGCTATTCCTACTGCTACAATGGTTGCAGAAAGGAACAGAAGGTTATACAAATGGAGAGATTTGTCACGGATGAACGCACTGGGCTGAAATATGAATTGGTCGGTGACTATTACCTGATTGCCGGGGAGGATGAGCCGGAGGAAGATCAGCCAATCGGGGTATGGGGACAGCGGCATCTCCGCTATCTCAAGGAGCATCACCGTGTGCGCTATGCCAACCTGCTGACCAGCGGTGAATTGAACGCCCATCTTGCGGATGTTGACCGACAGGCAGAGGAGCTTTTTCTTCGGCTGGTAAAACAATACGCAGACACCGAGGGCGTGACGGAGG
>DAIOXG010000477.1:0-2262 GCA_036758085.1 Prevotella sp.
CGATGCGTCATTCAATGCGCCGAAGATGATACCGCGCTTTCCTTTCAATAAATTATAAGACATAATTTTCTTTTGTTGTTATAATGTTTTGATTTATTATTCTATATTGTTGTCCCGTTACAATCTTGTTTCAAAAAACGGTGCAAAGGTATAACTTTTTGCACATCTACAAACATTTCTGTGCAAAAATCAGTTCATTTTAAGCGTTATTGTTGTTTTCCTTGCACACTCTCACGAGTTTGTGCAAGAAAAAAGAGAGTAAATAGGACAGATAGGACCAATAAGACCAATAAGACCAATAAGACCAATAGGACTGAAATAACCAATAAGGGTAATCACTCCCCTCTCCTACGGGGAGGGGGAAGCCGCTCAAAGAGCGGCGCGGGGGTGGGGCTGTAGCATCTCCTCCACATCCTTCTGTATTCTCAGGAACGGTTCCGACTCCATATATCCCATATTTTTTTTCAGCATCTGTGAGATGTCCTGGATACTGTTGGTGTAGCAGGAGAGTTCGTTGCGGCGCTGCGTGTCGTGCACTGCCTGACGGCGTATCTCGTCTTCACGCTCCTGAATAAGACGGCTGCATACCTTGTTTATTATCGGCATCACCACCTTATTGAACAGATGATGACCCTGTATATATAGGTATGTGGTGTCGGGAGTTACACCCATCTCTATCAGTTCCTTCTTCAGGTCGAGCCACGACTGCTTGGCGTCAGGGTGGCGATGCTGGAGGAAATTCACCTTGTTGCGCACCTTACGCCTCAGGTTGTCGATAGACAACTGAGGATTATACACCGAAAAGCCTCCAACCTCAACAATGCGGTTGAAGTCGGTTATCGTAAACTCCCCATAGATGCTGCGCCTGTAATGCCATATAGACCATACAAAGAGTGGGAATATCGCCTCGCTATAGTTCTTCATAAACTCCTTGAAATCAAAGATATTGTGATCGTTGAGCGTTACCATCACACAAACGTTGTGTAATGACGGGGCATAACACTGGAGGTTCTCTATGGCATAGGCATAGGTGTGGAGCACGTAGGGATTGGTGATTATAGTGTGCGATGTCGGCGTAACGCCGTTGATAAGATAGTCGTAATCGGCATCCACGCAGGCTATCATACTGCCACCCACGCCAGCGGCGAGCAAATTCATCAACACCGACTTCTTGCCCCTTTCCAGTGTTTTGTGAGAGGGGAGCATCACCTCAAAATATCGCGTGTCGTCTTCAAAACGGCTTAGCACGGTGCGCCAGAAGAACACATCGTCGTAACTCTCCACGTATGCCACGATGCGTTGTCTTGCCTTCTTCGAGTTCAGCTTGTTCATAGCCTCGAAGTATGCCGAACTGAGATTATCGGTCAATCGTTTGTTCATAGTATCATCCTCCGGAAAAAAGTCAGTTCACGGTAATGTCGCTCACTTCCGACACATTATCCATCCATCCGTTCATAATCACCGCCGGGGCATGGGTGGAAAGGATAATCTGCACGTTGGGGTTCAGTTCGAGGATTATGTCAATAAGGCGCTGCTGCCAGTCAACGTGCAAGCTCACCTCAGGTTCGTCCATAAACAAGACATACGGCTTCTGGTCTTCCACGAGCACCGTGAGCAGGATTACGAGCATCTGTTTCTCGCCGCTCGACAGCTGGTATGGCATCAGCGTCTCTCCCATCTGCAGGAGCTGAATCTCGTTAGCCGTGCGCACGATTTTCTTTCCGGTGTCGGCAAAGAGACTGTCTACGATATCCTGGAACTTGCGCTTCGGTTCTGACAAAGCCTGTGCCTTTGCGGCAGCATCCGCCTCACCGCTCTGCAGGGCAGCAATGATGCGGTTGCCCACGTTCACCTGATAGTCGAGATACTTGCGCTGAAGGGTGTATAGCTGCCAGTCGAGCTCGGTAACGAGACTCAGTCCCACCTTGTTGAGCAGTTCCTGGTTAACCACAGGATTGTCGAACGAGCGAATGATGTCAAACCTTATCCACTTGGCATCTTCGGGCTCCACGGCAAGGCGCACCCCCTTCAGCAAGTGGCTCGGAAACTCACCGCCGGCGACAAGTCCTTTCACCACCTTATTAATAATAGTGCTCTTCCCCACTCCATTCACTCCGCTAAGGATATTCACCCGTCGGTCGAGATTCCAAAGCACATGCTTTCTGCCGCTCCACAGGGAGTCAATCTCAATCTGCTTTATATAATCAGCGTACTTCTGCATAGCACATTAAATTTAAAGATTTATCTGAGGCAAATTTAATA
>DAIOXG010000478.1:0-2247 GCA_036758085.1 Prevotella sp.
ATACAGGCAAACTGTATATATAATAAGGTATTATTTCTTAATCAGTTCCCTAACCTTCTCGATAAGTTCCTGTTCAGCGCCTTCGGTATATCCGTTGTGCTTGTAGACGATTTTACCGTTGCCGTCGCAGATAATGACAAAAGGAATCATCTCACCGCCGAACGACTTGCGGAAGTCTGAGTTGACATCAAGCAACACCTCGTATGGCCATCCGTGCTGGTTGACGAGCGGTTTAACCTTGTTGGCGTTCTGTGCCTTGTCGATTGAAACGGCAAAGAGCTTCACGCCAGTCTCGGCAACCCAGTCGTCGTAAACGTCACCGATAGCACTCAGCTCGCGGTTGCATGGCTTACACCATGTAGCAAAGAAATCGATAATAAACGGTTTTCCGTCGTTGCTAAGCGTAGCCGTATCTATGGTCTTTCCCTCGATGTTCTTCAACTTAAATGACGGCAACTGTGCGTCAACAGCCTGCACGGCTGCAAAGAACATGACTACCAAAACGAGCAATCCCTTGCTCATCTTGTTCAGATTGAATAATTTAATACTTCTCATGATTCCTGTTTCTATAAAAATGATTACATAAATATACTTTCAGTGCAAAAGTAGTTGTTATCTCGCTTATTGACAAATAAAAATAAAGAAAATTTCGCTTTTCGATGATTATTTTATAATAAATGAAAGTTTATACGTAATTTTCTATATCATGTTGACATAAAAAGGGTAGAATTGACAAACATTCTTTACGTTACCTCTTTACCACTTTCTTTCCTCCGGAAATGACTATTCCATGACATTCTGCTGGAACTACCTTGCCGTCAATGGTGTAGCGTGCCGTCTTCTTACTGCAAGGATTGACCTTTACATCATCAATCCCCGCTGTTATGTCGCAGTCATATTCTATCCGTTGAGTATCAAGGATGAAATCGCTCACTATTTCCGGCGCATTCAATACTTCCCCGCTATTGCCAACCTGTAGCGGTGCCGGGATTACGACCTCTATGGACGTTCCGGGCAACAGTCCCTTGAGACTTGTTTCCGAGCGTACAGAGCCTATGGCAAAGCAGGCATCCCTATACAAAGGGGCGACACCGGCATTCTTTACCGTCAGCCGTGTCTGCACTCCGTCAGTAATACATCCAGTTACGACGAAATGATATCCTGCCGCCATACTGCACTCCCTGAAGCGTACGGGGTTGTTCCATGAGTTTTTGCCACCGGGGTTGTCGTTGGCAATCATAAACGAGATATGGTATTTTCTTGCCATCTCCTCCCAGGTATGTCCGTACATACCGGCAGGATTAGTAAAATTCTTCTGGTCAGAACTTTTATAATAGCTTATCTCTCCGCCGCATACTCCCGTCTGCCAGCGGTCGGTGCCCATGGCGTTCCAACACTCCTCGTTGTATCCGTCTTTGGAGCCTATTTCGTGGTTCTGGTGCATGAAGGAGTCGTCGAAGAGTCCGAAGCGTAGCGCCTGCAGTCCTGCGTCTTGGGTAAAGGGAGTGTATTCGTCGCTTGCCGCGTCGATGCTTATCGCCCACGGAATGGGCATCACCTGCGATAGGTGGAGAAAGAACTCCTTTTGGTATTCCTTTGTGGGGAAGTTCTTGCCGAACTGTATGTCGGTGCCGTTGTCGTCGTAGATATGGTATTCAGCCCAGTGGCCGAAACCCACTTCGAGGAAGGCGATGCGCGGGTCGTTGCCGTAACGGGCGGCGAAGTCGGTGTAGAACTGCTTGGTGAAGCGTTTCAGTTCGCTGTTGCTCCAGTCGGCATACCATGTCTCGCCGTCGCCCTTCACCTTTTTGTATGTTTCGTGGTAGTCGGGCAGTGCCTTGATGTATGCCGGCACGGCTGTGGTGCCACGGTTGTTGTCAACCATTTTCTCTCCGGGATATACATAGAAGAATCTGATTACAGTCTGGTGGTTACGGCTCCTTATGTCGTTGAGCAAGTTTTCGAGATAAGTCCAGTCATACTGTATCGTGCCGTCTTCGGCACACCCCTTTACCACCTTGCACGGTGCTACATACGAGTATTCCAGGGCGTGGCTCGTGCCATAGGCACTGAAGCGATCGTCGGCATTGTCGGTCCACAACACGAGTCCCGTCATTGGCTGTACTCCTGTGACTGATTGTTTTAGCGTTACATCTTTCCATTCGCCGGCAAAAGCCTTGGCGAAACAAAACAGGCAAATGATTGCTGTCAGTAAATTTTTCATTGAGATTATGTTTTTAGATATTT
>DAIOXG010000479.1:0-2246 GCA_036758085.1 Prevotella sp.
ACTATTATATGCTATCACATTGCCATTACTTAATGAAACATATACTATTTCATCGGTATGTGCCACTGCTGTCACACAAGCTTCACATGGGTAACTGTCGCAGATGGTGTTGTCGTTCTTGTTTATTATGATAATAGTGTCATCCCTTAGAACGCCGAGAATTCTGTTACCATGGATCAGTTGAGCATAAAGAGGTTCAACATCGCATTTAATTTATAAGAATAGATGCTCCTACCGGTTTTCAGAAACCATTCTTTAATATACTTATCCCGAGATGCGGAAACACATCCCTTTTCCTCATTACAGTAAACAACACTATATACCCACTGGAAATGCCCTTGGGGCATGAAGGAATTAATATCCATTATTGAATTAGAAAAATCAGCACTTAGATAACTTCCGTCGACTCTCTTTCTGCCGCAAATAACATTATTGAATATGCAATCCTTAAGGTTTAAACTCGAGAAATCAATTCCCGTTAGTTCTCCACGTGAGTATTTCCATATTTCTATCAAGTTTTGAATAGGTGTGGACAATGCACGCATATTACAAGAAATCCAGAACCGAGAAGGGTAACTCTCGAGAATCAGACATCAAGCGACTACGATAATTCTCCTTTACAATTCCAAACTCATTTTACGCTTGGACGAAAAGCTCCAACACCGCTTGAAGCGTTTCGAGTTTGCGTGGAAAACAGCGACTTCGGCGGCGCAGAATAGGGATATAATGTCTTAAATCTGCATTAATACCTTCAGCAGTGTAGGTGTCATTTTTGTTGTTTACATTACGGATGTGTTTGCCGAGATAAACAACATCAACATAGCCGAGATAACCATCCGTGCAGTAAAAGTCTGCCTCAGGACCGCTGTCAACAATTCGTTGAATACGCAGCGCTGATTTATCAAAAGCCACGTCAAACCCTACTATCTGGCGCGGTGCTCGACTTACCATAGTCATTATATAGGCATTTTCACGGGTTTCCTTTGTAGACTTTTGGCCCACAAACCAATATAGCTCATCCAGCTCTAAAGTTTTGGGATCAGCTTTTGGGGTAGGTGCTGTTTTTTTTAATCCAGTTATAAACATTGGCTTTGCTGAAGCCGAATATCTTACCAACACCTCTCCCGCTTGCTCCGGCGTAGTAGGCTTTAATTGCCATTTCACGAACTTCCTCAGGATACTTTCGTGTTTTCGGTTCAAAGGTGTAGTATTTTCTGCACTCCTTGCAGAAGCATCTTTGCGTTCCCGAACGATTCTTCCCTGCGTTTACCTGATTCTCAACTTTTCCGCATACAGGACATTTCCTTGCTGCGTTTTCTTTTGCTTTTCTCATGCCTTTATTATACCATAATGTGCGCTATTCGTCCACTCCTTTATCTTGAATAAAGTGGAAAAAGAAGGTATAATATCAACATCGAATGAATCTTGTCGAATTGTCGAGATGAGTTGATAGCGGCGGTTCAGATAATGGTCTGATCATAATCCATATTAGAGTTTCAGCAAGTTGCAAGCAGCCTACTGAGGAGGTGTTCCCATGAGCAAGAAATATACACGTTATCTTTCAGTCGTCCTTCTGGCAATCATCGTATTGCTTACGCTTCCTCTTACCACAAACGCGGAGTCCCTTCGCTGCAAGAAAATCATTTCTGTTGTATATGACGACTCCGGCAGCATGAGCGGCAATAACGAAGCCTATGCCAACTACTCCATGCAGACCTTTGCCGCAATGGTCAACAAGGGGGATGAGCTTTACATAACCTATATGTCCGACTGCATGAACAGTAGAAGAATCGACACATCCGATCTTCTGAACGCTGTCGGCAATATCAGAAATCATGCGTCAAACGGCAATACTCCCTACGAAGCCGTCGAAACCGCCATGAATCGGCTGAAGCAGTCAAAGGACTCCGATCCCAACACACAATACTGGCTCGTTGTGTTTACGGATGGCGGCTTTAACAGCACTGCAATCCCGGAGGTCGAAAGGGCTCTTGATAAGTTCAGCCGGTCTCAAATGGTTAACGGCTCAGAACCGCACATCATCTTTATGACTATCGGGGACGAGTACGGCGCATACACTCCGCACCCCTCTAACCCTGATATCAAGATCATAACCGCGAACAGTGGTCGTGACGTTGCTGACAGCCTATTCGAAATCGCTTCCAGCGTTACCGGAAGGTTCAGGGTCGACTCCTCTGCGATAACATTCACTGACGATCATACCCTGACTGTTTCCTCGAATATAC
>DAIOXG010000480.1:0-2239 GCA_036758085.1 Prevotella sp.
GCCAGTACCGGCTACAGCGACTTTAATGTCTTTAAAATCTCGCATGTTATATTTGATTAAGTTTTTAAATACGAATTATCATGGATTGAATTTTCTTCAGAGGTTTTAGCTATTTTTACTCGTTCCCTAAGTCGAAGAATACCGTCACGCCAGGTGGTGATGGGTATTGACTTGCGAATATGTTGTATGAAAGGCTCGATGATGGTGTAGAAGTCCTTTCGCATTGCCGTTTCATAGGTAACAAGCTTTTCGTGCATCAAGATGTAGAAGATGACGTGGTTGATGACCTGTTTCATGGTCTTACAACTTTGCATCCACTCTATGTACATAACTACTCTTTCCTCGTTGGGAACATAAGAATAGAGAGCTACTTCCTGCACATTGTGCAACAAGATTAGGTTGTTGTTGTTTGGCATAATTTTAATGGTTTTAAATTTGTTAGTAGATTATTCCGTAGCTATCTCGAAAATATAAAACATTATTTACGTATTGTATTTCTATCGATTTGTAGTCTGCGAAACTTGTTATATATTTGTCGCTGTCTACCGGGAGACAACTAAAACAAAAATAACTAAAATGAAGAAACGATCTATGAAAGCAATGTATAAATGTGAGCTGGCTGACTGTGCCGGCGTCACGACAAAGACATTGAGACGATGGCTGAAACCGTATCAGCAGCAACTTGAGGCTATGGGAGTGAAACCCAAGGACCAGATACTCAATCCGTCAGCCGTTAAGTTCATTTGTGAGACATTCTGCATCGATGTGGGATAATGACGGACACGAAGGTTTTGCGCAGGCGTAACTTTGCAACCGTCAACAGAGACAGTCCCACTAAAGAAAGACAGGAAGTCTCAAGTAGTTAACAACCATAAACATCAGTAAACCTATGACTAAGATTCGCAGTCCAACCATCACATCGGCAAGGAATGGCAACATAGAATTGCTCGATCACTCTTCGATTGGTGCTCGTTAGATTATCGTTCGATTCTCGATTGATTCTCGTTCGTCCTTCGTTCTGCCTTCGTTCTGCCTTCGTTCATTCTTCGTTAGACAATCGAAGATCTATCGAAGAACTATCGAAGAAACAACGAAAACGCAATGAAACCACAAGGGAAGAGCTTTAGAGCAGCAACGCACACGCAACGAGCATGAAACGAACAACCATCGAAGCAAAAATTAATAATCGTCAAATCAACAAATTAAAAATTTAAGAACATGGCAAGACTTACAGGAATCATTTCAAAGCTTAAAGGCTCAGCAGGTAACCTCACTTTCAGACGTGACAGAGGAAAGACACTTGTGTCGGAGAAGGTGACAGAAACTACAAACGCGAAGACTGAACTTCAGTTGAAGCACCGCATGAAATGGGCGAACATCATTCGCGAGTATCAGGTGTTGCAACCATACATGAAGCTTGCCTTCGGGGGAACACGCGACGGTCGCAACGACTACAACAAGTTTGTGTCTGCCAACCTGATGCAGAATCCCGTCTATCTTAGCAAGGAGGATGTGAATGCTGGCGTCTGTATCGTCGCTCCCTACGAGATTACACATGGCACGATTAAGTCGGTGTCGGTGAGCGGAAAGGGCAAGAATGCCGTTACTGACATCAGTCTCGGGGCTTTGAAGATTTCAGAAAGCACCACATTGGCTGAGTTCTCGAACGCTGTGGTGCAGAACAACAATACGTATGAGTATGGCGACCAGATAACCTATTTCCTCTTGACTCAGGAGGTGAACGATGTTACTCATATGCCTTTGGCTGTTGTGGATGCCTGCTGCATTGTGTTGAGCAAGAGCAGCAACGCAAAGCTTCTGACATTGGTGGACAAACGCGGATTCTCGATGAAGGACGGATATCTTGCCGCACTGGAGACTAACGACTTCGGTGACCATGGCATGGCTTGGATTCACTCGCGCAACCATAGAAACAAGACGATTGTGTCGACACAGTTTCTTATCTGCGAGAATAAGTTGTTAGCGCAGTACCAAAACGAAGAGGCGTACACGGAGGCTGTTGAGAGCTATGGTGGCTCTAACAATGTGTATCTCACTCCGAAGGGAAAGCTGACTCCTACTGCCGAGACTGCCAAGCCGAACACTCCTCAAGAGGGGACGGACGGCGAGACGGGAAACACTGGAAAGCCGGGAAGCGATACTGGCACTACGGTGAACCCTGAGGGCGGTGCTGGCTCTGAAGAGGGCGATGGCAGCGAGGGATAATCATTAATCTCAT
>DAIOXG010000481.1:0-2217 GCA_036758085.1 Prevotella sp.
ATTCGGGAGCAAAATTACTTTATTTTTTCGAATTTCGTGCATAATACTCTATTTATTTAACTTTACCACCTCTTTAATTTCTCTGTATCAATATCCCCAGAACCTTTCACGAGCTTCTTCAAGCTCTTTACGCGACCTTTCAGTTCCACGTCGCCACTGCCAAGAATGGAGCATGACACATGACCAGACTTAACGAAATTTATATCCACGTCGCCGCTGCCCTTAACATTGATGTCAGCCCTGCGCTGTGCCACAAGATTCTTTATATCCACATCGCCGCTGCCCAACACCTGCACAGAGGCATTGTCGCAAATCACGTTTTTCATCTCCACATCGCCGCTTCCTCTCACAATGATAGAGAGATTGTCGGTGTCCACCTTACCGTTGGCATCAAAGTCGGCACTGCCGATAATGCTCACCGCCGTCAAGTCGGGGGCACTGACATACACTTTCACTTCGTCGCCATCGCTAAACAAATGCCAACTGCCAAGGCCTGATTTCTCCGACACATACAGAGTCTTGCCGTCTGACGACACTTTCACGCGCTCCACATCATCACTGTTGCCAACCACCGTTACTTGCGGCCGACCGCCACTGGTCTGTCGAAACACAACGTCTGCGGCCCCCATGACTTCAATCCGCGAGAAATACTTCACGTTTACCTGCCGGCTCGTTTTCTTTGCTCCGTCTACGCTAATTACAGATGCTTCTACACCCATGTTTGCACTTGCCACGACTGCCCCGCAAGAGAGCATTGCCGCCACGGCTACTGCCACATTACATATTCCTTTCATACGCTTTTACTTTTTAGTTCTTTATTATTTAGACGAACAAATGGCATGAAAAGTTGCATGATAAACAAAAAAGTTTTCAAACTGTACGGTTTTAATATAACGCAAACTATTATTCTTTATAAGACAAAATTAGAATTTGCCATAAAATAAATTTGTTCACCGTCATTGAATAATGGTTCAATGTCATTGAACAATAGTTCAGTGTCATTGAATAATGATTCAGTGTCATTGAATAATTTTTTATACGTGATTTAACGATTTTGTTGTCCGTATCTTAATGATTTTGTTGTCTTGCATAAAACTGTGTATTGACAAAAAGAAATTAAAACATTTGGATAATGGAACTTTCCACGTACTTTTACAAAAGCAAATATAAAACGAGCAGAGTGCCTGTCCAAGACTGGCATCAACTACGACAGCAACCTGCGAACGATTGGCAATTGGATTATAAATGAAGGATATGGAAAAGAAAATTGCCTCCTGCATTTTGTGTAACATCATTACTTTTGACATAAAAAGAAAAATTTCTGTAAATATTTGTGCGGAATGAAAATAAATATGTACTTTTGCGCAAATTTGAGAGTGAACAGAGATACACAGGATTTATTCTTTGTATGAGAAAATGAGAAAAGGATTTTTATTTGTTGTCATAGCATTTACACTGATGATGTGGACAACAACGGGATGCAGCGACAAGAAAGCATCCGGAGACGATTCTACAATGACCGACTCCACCGACACGACGGCTGCCGACACACTGGAACAGCTCATCTCTGAACAGCCGATGCCAAAGGCTGCCGACGAACTGTTCGACGATTTTATCTTCAACTTCGCGGCAAACAGAAAACTGCAGATGAAGAGAATACAGTTTCCGCTAAAAGTAGTGAACGGCAAGACGGAGAAGATGCTGAACAAGGGACAATGGAAGATGGAACACTTCTTCATGGACCAAGGCTACTACACACTTATCTTCGATAACCGCCGACAGATGAACTTGGTAAAGGACACGTCGATTAACCATGTTGTCGTAGAGAAGATTTACCTGAAACGCAAAAAGGTAAAACAATATGTGTTTAACCGCATCGACGGACAATGGATGCTCATTGAGGTAAACACCGGGGCAATGTATCAGAACAACAACGCCTCGTTTCTGAACTTCTATCAGAAGTTTGCCACCGACTCGGCTTATCAGGCTCGCCATCTCGACAATCCGATACACTTCTCCGGTCCGGACCCCGACGACGACTTCAGCACCATGACGGGAGACATCGCACCAGAGACATGGCCAGCCTTCGCACCGGAACTGCCATCCGGATTTATATATAATATAATGTACGGACAGAAATATACGCAGAGCAACCAGAAAATATTCGTGATGCGCGGCATTGCCAACGGAATGGAAATGGAACTCACATTCAGGCGC
>DAIOXG010000482.1:0-2213 GCA_036758085.1 Prevotella sp.
TCTGCCTGGCTTTGAGAAAAGGTTCAATAAGTATTTGCATGATACTCTCACCAACCATATTTCAGTGTTCCGTAGGTTCTTTATAGATTGGGAATCATCAATTAATAAAACTATAGAACAGCTGAATTCGTACCTCAAAGATATAGACTTTGATGTTAATCCTGAAACATACATTCAGTTGGCATCTAATAAGAAACATAATGTGGATATAAATGAATTCTCGAAATTGCTCAATGATGCTATGCCAAATCAACATGAGATAAACTCTAATGTAGATGGTCAACGTATTCACTTTGAGCGACGTGTTCTACCTTTGATGCAACGGTTACTGGATGAGCAGTGGCGAACCAAAGTTATGGATGTAAGAGGATGGTTAACGTATAAGGCCGTTGAATATTATAAAGCAGACGACATGAAACATAATACCTATGAGTCGATGGGACAGCTCTCGGGTGGCGAAAAGGCTCAGTTGACTTATACTATTCTTGGGTCGGCTATTGCATATCAGTTTGGCTTGACCAAACATGGGTGTGACTCATCTTTCCGCTTTATTGCCATTGATGAGGCTTTCCGCGCTCAGGATGAGGACAAGGCACGGTATCTGATATCACTCTGTAAACAGCTGCATCTGCAACTGTTGGTTGTTACACCAAGCGATAATATTCATATTGTGGAAAATGACATATCATATGTTCATTATGTTGAGCGAAAAGGCAACACATCAGTACTCTACAATATGCCTATAAATCAGTTTAAGGAAGAACGACAAAAGACATTTGAATTAAAATGATAACATCGGCAGAAATAAAGAAGAAAGCATCACGTAAGTATACAGACTACTTGCGTGATGTAGCTGCTGGAAAAACATTCCAGCCTATAGAAATCCCATGCGACAAAAAAGCAAGTGATACAATTGCTGAATACCAAAAAGAATTTAATGATATTCGCTCTTTGTCCAAAGAGGTTAAAGGTTATGGATATACAATTGATTGGAAGACTGTAAAAACCAAAATGCTTGGTACTCAAGGGCTCCCAAGCAAGATTAAGTTTGAAACTGCTGAGGATTTCGAACGTTTTCTGCAAAAAGTAAAAGAAGTAGATGTTTTTAGAAAGAATGTAGCACTAATCAATGGAAAGTTTTCAGAACTACAATGTTGGATAGAAAAATACCCACTTAAGGTTATTGACAACTCAGAATATTGGAGTGACATTCTTAAGGTATTGGATTACTTCTCAAAGAATCCCCAACCTCAACTATACATACGTGAGTTGCCAATTGAAGTGCATACAAAGTTCATCGAGCAACACAAAACTGTGATAGGTGAACTTCTTGACATCGTTATCAAAGAGAAGATTAACACCAATGAAAAAGAATTTGAAAAGCGTTATAACTTACGTTGTGACGAGCCATTGGTGCGGATGAGGATATTGGACGGAACTTTGTCTGCGGAGTTCTTTTCCGGTCTTGATGACATAACCATACCTGTCAGTAAATTTCTTAGGCTACAAATACCTATTTCTAAAGCTTATATTGTAGAGAATAAGGTAAATTTCCTAACTTTCCCTTTAGTAGCAAATAGTATTGTCATATGGGGAAGAGGTTATGGAATTGCTTCCATAAAAGAATCAGAATTGCTAAAATCCTCGGAGCTTATGTATTGGGGTGACCTTGATGCACAAGGCTTTGAAATTCTGTCGCAATTCCGTAGTTATTTCGCACAAGTAAAGAGCTTGTTAATGGACAAAACAACATTTGACAAGTATTTTGAAAACGATTTGGGAACACTGAGCAAAGTCAATGTTGAGCTAAATCTTACAACAGAAGAGGAAAATCTATACCAATATATTAAAGCTAATAACTATAGACTAGAACAAGAAAAGATTCCGCAAAGCTATGTGATTGAACATCTCAAATGTCTATAACTTTTCCATCCCCACTATCTCCCTGCTTGTGATATCAGAGAGATAGTGGTGATTTCTTTACCCTTCCACGATTCTCCATTCTCCAATCGTTCGTTTAAGGCTGTCGTAGTTCACGCCAACCTTTATCAGGCGCTTGCCCTCTGCCGAATACGGAATAAGATAACCCTTGTCATCGATTTGTTGCAGGGCAGCGTCGGCAGAACCGTCATACTTTAGTTCCATCACGTATATGGCGTCAGGCAAGTGCAGCACGGCATCTGCTCTGCCTATTGCGCTACATTCCTCCACCT
>DAIOXG010000483.1:0-2199 GCA_036758085.1 Prevotella sp.
CTCTGCCTCAGCCTTCTTCTCAGCTACCTTCTTAGCGATAGCCTCGTTTACTTTCTTCTCCTCAGCAAGACCCTTCTCATAAGCAGCTTTCTTTGCCTTAGCCTCTTCCTCGCGGAGATTGTCAAGACCCTTCTGCTTGTCAGCCTTCCATGCGTCGAACTTCTTCTGGGCAGTCGCCTCGTCAAAAGCGCCCTTCTTTACGCCACCCTGCAGGTGCTTCATCATATAGACACCTTCACGCTGCAAGATGTTGCGTGCTGTATCTGTAGGCTGTGCACCTACATTTACCCAATAAAGAGCACGCTCAAAATTCAAATCTACTGTGGCAGGATTAGTGTTTGGGTTATAAGTACCAATCTTCTCAGTAAACTTTCCATCACGTGGAGCTCTAACGTCAGCGATTACGATGCTGTAAAAGGCATAACCTTTACGGCCACCGCGCTGTAATCTGATTTTTGTTGCCATTTTAAATTTTTTATTTTTTTAGGTTTGAATTTAATGCCATTAACTCGTAATGGCGTGCAAAGATATTCTTTTTTCGTCAATTATCTTTTAAAAGAAATAACTTTTTAATTTTTTTTAAATCTTACTTCTTTTTCAGCCTTACGCCACACTCCATGCCGTCCATTCCTGACAGCAGCGAACCGGCGGTCTTCAGCAAGGAGTTTCCCGAGAGGTTGCCTACGACTCCGGCGAACTTTAGCAGTTTTGTGGCATCCATTACTATCAGCAACGAATTGCCTTCTAACTGTGTCGTTCCTAAGAGCTGCGACATTCCTGTGGCATATTTCAGTTTCACACTTTTCCCGTCTACGGTATATGTTCCTTTTACGGTCTTTTTCCCTATCTTCTGTGTGAAGTTTCCTTCCTTGTCGAATGTCATGGTCATCTTTCCTTTCTTGATGCCATATTTGTTAAGTATTGTCTGTAGACGCTTTTCTATTGCCGACGATACCATTGTGCCGCCTGCCTTCTTCAGCATGTTTGAACTCTCAAATACTACTGCCGGCTCTTCGTATACCCATGTTCCTACGAGCTTGTCGGCTGTAGCTACCTTACTGTTTGAAAATATTGTTGTCAAACCGGAGAGTATAGACTGCCCCTTTTCGCTTGTCGACGAACTGGCGGTGCTGCCGTTTGATATTGCTCCAGCTACTCCCTCGAGGATGCTGCCGATATTCGACTGTGCACTGGCGTTTACTGTATATCCTGCCATCAATGCACAGAAAATCGCTGATTTTACTACAATCTTTTTCATTGCTTTATTACTTTATTTTTGTCCTTATCCTAATCTCTCAATTGGTCGAGACCAACCATTCCTAATTCCTATTTCCTAATTAAGAACAAACGCTCCCATCGGTGTCTTGCGTTTTAATATATCTACGGTGAAGTCTTTTCCTATTTTATACTTTCCTTGCGAAAGTACTTCTTCCATCGTCTTACGCAACAACTCCGGATGGTTATTCTCCTCACTTAAATGGCACAACCATACATGTTTCAACTTTTCTGTTGCACATTCTAAAATGGTTTCTGCACATGTGGTATTGCTCAGATGTCCATAATCTCCCGCTACTCGATCTTTTAGATATTGCGGATACGGTCCACTGGCGAGCATTCCCTTATCGTGGTTTGCCTCTATCACCAAATAGTTTGCCAATGATATATTCCGACGTATGTCGTCTGTTACATGACCGATGTCTGTCATCAGACAAAATACCGTTCCATCTTTTTCTATTCTGTAACCTACATTGCCATTACTGTCATGCGGAACATTAAACGGCGTTATATTGAACGTGCCTATGGTGAATGTTTCTCCCGCCTTTATCCTTATCTTATTTGTAGGATCCACTTTTTTCCTCACACAGTAATTTGCTTCGATGCCCGTATGAACGGCACCTGTTGCATATACCGGGATATTTAATTTATTGCTTAAAGCTCCAACGGCTTTTACATGGTCTGCGTGATCGTGGGTTACGAGTATGCCGCTGATGGAATTGAATGGTATTCCGAAGTCGTGTAAGTATTTGTTCACCGACCTTATTCCTATACCTGAATCTATCATTAGTGTTTCATCGTCTGAAACGAGTATATAGCAATTTCCGCTGCTCCCACTACCGAATGAAATGAATTTCAACATTATCTTTTGTTTTACACCTTTTTTTCTTAGGTGAATGCAAAGTTAGAGCTTTTTATCGAAAT
>DAIOXG010000484.1:0-2182 GCA_036758085.1 Prevotella sp.
CAAAGGTAACTGCTCCGCCCCCGGAGGGGGAGGCGGGGGAGGGGACGATTATAAATCCGAAACTTGAATTAGCTAACCTTTTCCAACTTCTTCATTACCGAGAATATGAAGAGGAAAGACAACAGACAGAGTGCAACGAGAACGCCCCAAACGCCTGCCAACGGAATGTGCTTCCACAACAGACCCGGAATCATTACAAGGAAGTTTCCTATTGCAGTTGCACCAAACCAGCATCCCATCATCACACCCTTGTATTTTGGAGGAGCTACCTTTGACACGAAACTGATACCCATCGGAGAGAGGAGCAACTCAGCAAATGTCAACACGAGATATGTTGTTACAAGCCAGTTTGGAGACACACGGTCGCCACCATCATACGACAAGCCGATTGATGAGCAAACCATAACGATGTAGCCAATTCCTGCAACAAGCATTCCGAGACCTATCTTACGTGGAGCTGACGGTTCCTTACCCTTCTTTGCCAGCCATGCAAAGACAGCCATTGACACAGGTGTAAGACCGACTACGAAACATGGGTTGAACTGCTGGAAGAGAGGTGCCTGAAGCTCTACAGAAGTTCCGGCAGTCTCATAATACTTATAGCCCAAGAATGCCGCAGCCAACAGAATTACTACCAATGAAATGCCCCTGCCCTTTGCAGTCTTCGCATCAGAAATGGCAAAGAGAGCATAAACGATAAAGATTACTGCAACAAGGTTTGTTACGTCAAACAACATACCTGTAAGGCCTGTTGCCTGAGTAGCAGTATAGTCGCGGGCAAACAATGTCAATGTTGCTCCATTCTGATGGAACGCCATCCAGAAGAAGATTACGACTACAAAGACAAGGAACAATGCCACAAGACGATCCTTTGTCTCTTTAGGTGAGATTTCTTCTGCCGCAGCAACTGCTGCATCACCTTTCACTTCATTCTTATTCTCGCAAACGCTTGCAAATGTACTCTTGAATCCATAATAAATAAGTATAGACACAATAAGTGAAACGCAAGCCACGCCGAATGCGAAATGATAGGAGTCGGCTTCGCTCACGCCGAGCGCATGCTGGGCATAATCCATTATCTTCACGGCAGCAGTTGGAGCAAACAGCGCTCCAATGTTTATAGCCATATAGAAGATAGAGAATGCAGAATCTCGCTTGCCTTCCATTGCCGGAGAATCATACAGATTGCCGACCATCACCTGAAGGTTTCCTTTAAACAAACTTGTTCCCACACTGATAAGTACTAATGCAGCAGCCATCAAGGCTATTGCCGGTGTTCCCTCTCCTGCCGGCACGGCAAGACACAGGTAACCGATAAACATTACGAATATTCCCAAGGTTACACACTTGTTGAATCCTATTCTGTCTGCTATTGCTCCACCTGCAATCGGCAGGAAGTAGACGAGCATCAAGAAACTGGAATAAACAGTTGTAGCAAGTCCTTCACTCCAGTGGAAATTTGCCTGGAGAAAGAGCAGGAACACAGCGAGCATGGTATAATATCCAAATCTCTCGCCTGTGTTGGCGAGTGCCAACGCATAGAGGCCTTTCGGCTGTCCTTCAAACATAAGCTTTTGGTTTTAGTATATTAATAATTTTATATTTTCCGTTTTAGTGCATCAAATCAAAGAGATAGGTCATCTTTACTACTATATTACTTACATTAGACTTCCCGAAATAATCTTTCTTTGAGTCTCCGTAGATATTTCCCAATCCATAATAATAGCGTCCTTCTATCTGGAAATGCCCCATTTTCTTGTGGGAGTATTCCAGTCCTAAACCTGCGGCTATACCATAGTCGAATTTGTTTTCTACCGGCATTGTCTCCTGTGCTACCGTCTGGTTTGAACGATCGTCGAGATTTGGCTTCGCAAGGTCATAGTTGGCATCTGTCGATTCGCTCAGATATACGCCAAACTGCGGTCCGGCTTGGAAGAAGAACTGAAATCCCTGTCGCTCCCTGCCCCATGCAAGATGTGCGAATATCGGTATCTGAATGTAATTCAGCGTTCTGCTATACTCCTCGGCAGCTCCCGTCTGGGCATTTATAACCGGCTCGTCCTGAAGATTCAGGATATCTTCCTTCCAGCCGATTTTAGAGTAGTTCACTTCTGCCTGCACAGAGCATACAGTATTGAAATATTTCTCACATACATACCGGAACGATACACCTCCAGTAAAA
>DAIOXG010000485.1:0-2180 GCA_036758085.1 Prevotella sp.
GTGCCGGCGGCGGCGTGGGCACGGCTCCTATGCTGCCTATCATCAGGGCTCTGAAGGCTGCCGGCAACAGGGTTCTCTCGGTCATTGCCGGAAGGACGAAGGAGCTTATCATCCTTGAAGACGAAGTGAGGGAGAGCAGCGACGAACTTATCGTTATGACCGACGACGGATCGAAGGGCGAGAAGGGTGTCGTTACCGTTGGTATGGAGAAACTCATCAATCAGGAGCACATCGACAAGGTATTTGCCATCGGACCGCCTGTCATGATGAAGTTCTGCTGTAAGCTGACCGGGAAATACGGTATTCCTACCGACGTCTCGCTTAATACTATCATGGTTGACGGCACGGGTATGTGCGGTGCCTGCCGACTGACGATTGGCGGAAAGACGAAGTTTGTGTGTATCGACGGACCGGAATTCGACGGGGCTCTCGTTGACTGGGATGAGATGATGAGCCGAATGGGAACTTTCAAGAATGCTGAACGCGAGGAAATGGAGCATTTCGAGGAGCATCTCGCTTCGTTGGATGCCGACGGCAAAATGGATAACTCTCCATGTGGAACGGCTAATAACATAGCTGCCGATACTCTGGAGTCTATCTCTCAGCTGAAAGACCGCAACGCTCCGTGGCGCACAGAATTGCGCAAAACGATAAAGCCTAAGGAGCGCACGGCTATTGAAAGGGTACGCATGCCGGAACTTGACCCTGAATATAGAATTCACCATCGCAAGGAGGAGGTGAACAAGGGGATATCCCTCGAAATGGCACAGCGGGAGGCTCAGCGCTGTCTTGACTGTGCCAATCCTGGATGCACTACCGGATGCCCGGTATCTGTAGACATCCCGTCGTTTATCAAGAATATCGAGCGCGGAAACATTATCGGAGCAGCCCGTGTACTGAAAAACACTTCGTCGCTGCCTGCCGTTTGTGGTAGGGTTTGTCCGCAGGAGAAACAATGCGAGAGTCATTGTGTGCATCTAAAGATGAACAAGTCTGCCGTGGCTATTGGTTATCTGGAGCGTTTTGCTGCCGATTACGAAAGGGAGAACGGTGGCGTTCCGGTAGAGAAGGCTGAGAGCAACGGTATTAAGGTGGCTGTCGTGGGAAGCGGTCCGTCTGGACTGAGCTTTGCCGGCGACATGGCGAAGAAGGGATACGACGTTCATGTGTTTGAAGCGCTACATGAGATTGGTGGCGTACTGAAATACGGTATTCCTGAGTTCCGTCTCCCTAACGCTATCGTTGAGAAGGAGATTGACAATCTGAGGAAACTCGGAGTTAAGTTCACCGTAGACTGCATTATCGGTAAAACTATTGGTGTAGAGGAACTTAAAGCTAAAGGGTTTAAGGGAATCTTTATCGGTAGCGGTGCCGGACTGCCTAACTTCATGAATATCCCGGGCGAGAATGCCATCAACATCATGTCGAGCAATGAATATCTTACTCGTGTAAATCTGATGGATGCTGCCGACCCTACTATGGATACGCCGATGAACTTCGGAAAGAACGTTGTCGTTGTGGGTGGCGGAAATACTGCCATGGACTCTTGTCGCACGGCTCGTCGCCTTGGGGCTAACGTTACTCTCGTTTACCGTCGCTCGGAACAGGAGATGCCGGCAAGACTCGAGGAGGTGCGCCATGCCAAGGAGGAGGGCATCAATTTCCTTACTCTCCATAATCCTATAGAGTATCTTACCGACGATAAGGGGGCTGTCAAACAGGTGGTGCTCCAGGTGATGGAACTTGGTGAACCTGACGAGAGCGGAAGACGGAGGCCACAGCCGATTGAGGGAAAGACGGTTACTCTCGATACTGACCAGGTTATCGTGGCTGTCGGCGTGTCGCCAAACCCACTTGTCCCGAAGTCTGTCAACGGCTTGCAGCTCGGACGCAAGAACACTATTGCCGTTGACGACAACATGCAGAGTTCTATTCCTGAGATTTATGCCGGTGGCGACATTGTGAGAGGCGGAGCTACCGTTATCCTTGCCATGGGCGACGGCAGAAAGGCAGCCGAGACTATGGACAGTTCTTTAAGATAATTTGATTTTTTTAGACAAAAACATTTAGGGAATATGGATTAGAGATTGTTTGAAAACTATAGCTATAATATCACATGTACAACTTTGTCTAAACCTGTAGACCTTGTCCTATATTTGTGAGTGGAAATGTTTTTTATG
>DAIOXG010000486.1:0-2174 GCA_036758085.1 Prevotella sp.
TTATAGGACGAATAGCACTAATAGGACTAATAGGACGAATGTGACATATATGCTAATAATCCCTAATCCTTAATCCCTAATCCTTAATCTCTAATCCCTAATCCTTAATCTCTAATCCCTAATCCATAACAATCTCCACATGTTTAATTCTCTGTCTGCGCCATGTGTATATGCAGTGTATATGTCCGTCGGAAGTCTGGATAATAGATGGGTAAGAGTACTGGCTTATAGGAGAGTCCTCGAGCGTAATTCTGTGGTTCCAGTGCTCACCGTCCATGCAAGTCATAATAGAGAGAGGAGTACGCAGTCCCTTTCCGTTCTTAATTCCGTGTGGAATCGGACGGTCGTTGCAGATAAGCACCTGCAGTCCGTCTCTCAGTGTTACGGCATCCAGTCCACTGTTGTTGTTCGGAGTGTCGATAAGGCGCAGCTTAGTCCAAGTCTCACCATTGTCAGAACTGTATGTTATTCCGATATGCTCACTACGAGTACGAGCCACGGCAGCCAACCGTCCGTCTTTCAGGAAGATAATGCTCGGTTGAATGGCAAGGTCCTTCAGCTTCATCTTGCCATCAACTTCAATACTGTCAGCCTCTACGAAATCCGTGCGTTTCCAAGTCTTCCCCATGTCGTCGGAATATTCAAAATACAGTCGCCAGCCATTATCCTCGATACTTGCCGGTGCGATGATTCTTCCTTTGCTCATGACAGGCTTGTTCTTCACCGGTCCGAGGAAGTCCTTCTGTAGCGGTTCCCTTTTCGACCATGTCTTACCACCGTCCTTAGAGCGTACCATCCATCCCGTCCAGTCGCTCACCTTGCTTCCGATTTTAAAGTAAATCACGAGGTCGCCCCTTGGAATCTGATAGACAACCGGGTTCCAGCAAGCCTTACGTATATAGTCGTTCATCACTCCGTCAGCCACCATCTGAGGTTTAGTCCATTCCTTGCTGCCCTTAACCTTTCTGCTTACCCAAATGCAGACATCCGGGTTGCGCTCCTTCGTACCTCCGAAATAAGTAGCCACCAGATCCCCGCTTGTCGTTTCAGCAATAGTAGCCGAATGACATTCCGGGAACGAAGCCTTAGTATACAAGAACTCGTCGCAAACGATATTCTTGTCTCTCACAGGCCGTTTCTCCGTGAACGAGTATTTTCCTGAACCGATATTCGTCTTTGTACCGTCGGGCATGACGAGAGTTGCCGTAGTATTGGCAGGAATTTCAACGTTCCATTTCACGTAGCCGTTAACTTTCTTCCATTTGCTCACGATCTTTCCGTATATGCTCATATACGAAGAGTTGATGTCGTCAATCTCGTCAGTATTGAAGTCCGGCTTCAGAACAATATGCTTGTATCCCGGTTTCTGCGGGTCGCTGTTAATACCTCCGAGGTCCTGGTAAATCCATGACACGAGGTCGCCGAGCAGCATCACGTGGTTTCCGCTGTTCATCTTCGGACTTGCCGTGTTGCCGTTCCATAGCTCCCATGTTGTTGTAGCACCGTTTTCAGCCATGTATCCCCAACTTGGATAAGCCTTGTTCGTAGCGAGCAGCCATGCCACGTCGCCCCTGCCCATATCGGTAAGTCCGTGCATAAGCCACTGTACTCCGATAACGCCGCAAGAAATTTTGCCCTTGTTCAGAGTGATGATATTCTTCAGGATATTTTTCTCGACCTCCTCCTTAACATACGGGTTGTCGATCATTCCGAAAGCAAGCGGCAAGAGGTTAGCCGTGCAAGTGTTGTTGCCATAGAACGTAGAGTCTGGGTAAAGCAGTCCGCCGTCCGCCTCGTGTGTATTTCTGTTAACGGTAAGGAATTTCTTGTTGAAAGCCTCCTTCACCTCCTCAGCCTTCTTCGTATAAGCGTCAGCGTCTTCGTTTTTGCCGAGTATATTTGCAAAGCGAGCCATCTTCTTGTTAAGCAGATAGTAATAAGCCGTAGCTATAAGAGTGCCGTCGGTAACTCGTTTCGGGTCGCGGCTATGAATCATCTTGATATCCTCAGGTGGCACACACCAGTCGCCGTATTTGTCGCGTGGCATCAGTCCGTCCTTTTCATACTGGTAAGCCATGTGGTCAATCCATCTCTTTGCCGCCGGATAGAATCGGTTTATAGCCGAGCGGTCGCCAAACTGGTCGTATTGCATCTCCATAGAAAACGGCAGAGCC
>DAIOXG010000487.1:0-2167 GCA_036758085.1 Prevotella sp.
TTCAACCTTTCCCGTTTTAGGATAATAGAACACAGGACTTTTTTCAACTATTTTTCCGTTCCATTCAGTACGGAAAGTTTTAGTTTTATCCCATTTGATAATAACAACAGGGGTGAGGGTGGAATCAGGGACTGCGGGAAGAGACTTGATGTACTTGATAGCTTTTTCGAAATCAAAACTGGTAGACATAATGCTTTATCTCCTTTCAAATTAAAACAAACTTAAGTGTTAGAAATAGGCTGATAAACATAGGAAACAACTTCCCATGTCTTACTGTTCTGAATTACATGAATCATCTCAGGACGCATAATCCTAAGTTCTTCAATCATTGTCTTAGCCTTGGCGAGAGACTTACAGGAAAAACGTGAAAATTCAACATAGTCTTCACAGGACTTACGAGTTTTCTGAGTATTCATAACTGTACCTCCAATAAAAATATTTTACAAAAGTCTTGACAAGCAAGTTTTAGTGTGATATAGTACAATCAAGAAAGAGAAAGCTCGAACTTTCTCAATCTTAATTATACTTTTCGTAATTATGCGGTCGTGGTGAGACTCACATTAATTACGGTTATAGATTATACGAATCTACTAAAAGTTATAAACATAACTTACGAAGAAGATACGCTTCATTAAATCACTCCTTTCGGATTGGTGTATCTATATAAACAGTGTTCGAGCACTGGAGTTTTCAAATTTAAAGAAAAGGGTAGGAGCTTGTGGACTCCTACCCTTTATCTTATTGCTTATTTTTCTTTTTCGGTTGGGATGATTTCTTTATATTTAACTGCTTCCTCACGAGTGATAAAATGATGGATTCCAGTAGAGCACTCATTCCATCTGTCTTCATCAAAATTGTTTACTCGAACAATTTCTCCAACACGATAAATAAAGTCTTTGTCCTTATTGCTTGACACAGAATCAAAATGTTCTGTGCCGTCAATAGACTGAATATCAAGCACCAGCGCTTCACTTGCCCTACATTTGCGAGATGTTGCAGAAGAGCGTTTTGCTTTTTCGGTAATTTTCAACTTTACAATTTTGCCGTTCGCCTTCTTCCATGCAATATATTCGCCTTCTTCCGGGCATTGGAGAGGATAAAATCCAGTATAAAGCGACCACTCCAATTTATCAAGGTTTTTTGCCTGCCATAAATCTGCGCCGCACAAGTCAGCACCACGAAGGTCTGCATTATACAGGTTTGCTTTAATTAGGTTTGCTTCACGAAGGTCTACGTTACGAAGGTCTGCATTATACAGGTTTGCGCCAAGTAAATACGCACCACGAAGATTCGAGTTCCATAAGGATGCGTCACTAAGGTCTGCATTACACAGGTTTGCACACCACAAGTTTACATTAAACAGATACGCATTACGCAAGTTTGCACCATTAAGGTTTACACGACTCAAATCTACATCACGCAAAACTGCACGTCCCCCACCAACTTCTCCATCCAGCCACTTTTGATGTTTTTTCAGAATTTCCTTAATGTTCATTTCAATGCCTCCTCAATTTTAATTGATGCTAATTATATTATCACATCAAAGATGTTTAATTTGAAAAGGAGAGGGTGTATTTCAACCCTCTCCTCTTGGTTGTTTAATTGACCTTTGAGATAGCTGAGAGAGAAGAATTACTCCTCGTCATCGTCATCCTCATAATCGAGGTCAGCTTCAGCTTCTGCATTGAGCTTATGAATCTTTGCAAGAGCTCTCAGCTTCAGAATCTCCCGAATGGCTTCCCTGGGAGTGTTGTCTCTAATGTCAGAAGCGGATGCAAGTTCTTTGCCAGTCATGTCGTAAATCTTCTTGGACTGGTAGCTGATAACGCAATCCTTGTCTTCGACTCTCACCTGTTCATCGGGGATGATGTGGTTCTCGTTCATGGAAGCTTCGAAGTTCACCTGAGACATGACTTCGAATACCAATGCCATGCCCTTCTTATTACTGCTATCAACGATACGCTGAATAACAGCAATGCCAGCGTCACGGTCTGCATCAGATACAGAACCCATTGCACCAACCTTGATTCCATCAATGTACAGAAACTCAAGGTTGCTGTTGTTCTCCTTCATCAGAGCGACACGGTTCAGGGACTTCTTAGAATTGTTGATGTTAGCCATAGTAGGCTCCTTTCTGGTTTTAACGTCTTGAACCTGACGTAATATT
>DAIOXG010000488.1:0-2148 GCA_036758085.1 Prevotella sp.
CCGATGAGGAAGAACATATCAGCAAAACGGGTTACGATGAACGCCTTCTTGCTGGCATGTACGGCAGCATGAAGTCCATAGTAGAAACCGATGAGCAGATATGAACTTACTCCCACAAGCTCCCAGAACATATACATCTGGAAGATGTTTGTGGCAAGTACAAGTCCGAGCATTGACATGGTGAAGAGAGACAGAAAAGCGTAGTAGCGCTGGAATCCCTTCTCACCGTGCATATAGCCAAATGAATAGATATGCACCATAAAACTGACGGTAGAGATTACTATCAGCATCATCACCGAGATTGGATCAAGCAAGATTCCAAGGTCGAAGTGAAGATTACCGAGTGGCAACCATGTCATGTTGTATGGTACAATTGTCGCAAATGTTCCGTCAGCCAAACGTGGGGCTGTAAAGTATTGGAATGCTGTGATGTAGCTCAACACAGTAACCAGTCCGATGGAACAGGTTCCGATAAGTCCGGCTGTTTTATGCGACCATGCATACTTGTTTCCCGCAAAATCGGGCAAGCCAATGACGAGAAAACTCAGCAATGGCAAGAGAAGTATCAACAATGAATATGTATAATCCATAACTTATTAATATTTCATATTTTCAATACTGTTCACCTGATCGCTGTGGAAATTACGGTAAACATTAATAACAATAGCGATAGCTACGGCACTCTCGGCTGCACTCACGCCCATAGAGAAGAGGGTCATGAAGAATCCCTCGAACTCGGCAGGGAATAACAGACGGTTAAAAGCCGCAAAGTTGATGTCCACTGCATTGAGTACAAGCTCAACGGAGATAAGCATAGCTATCAGATTTCGGCGAGTAACAAAACCGTATACGCCGATGAAGAATAAAAGTGCACTAAGCACGAAATAACATTCTACTGGTACCATATTACTTATCCTCCTTTTCTTTACGTGCTACAACAATACCGCCGATAATACAAGCCAAAAGGAACACTGAGATGAACTCAAAAGGCAAGACATACTGATATTTGTCGCTGCCAACAAGAGCAGTGCCGATAACGTCCATCGGAACCTCCTTGTCTGCCATCTCGCAAGCCTTGAACAGGAAGTTGTTCTTGAGCAATACGAGTACAACAGTCAGGAAGCCAACCAGAGTAACGAGAGCTGCGCCAATGGCTTTGCTGCCTTTAACGTGCTCCACGAGTCCCTGCAATGTACGCTTGCCAACCAGCTGGATGGCGAAGATATACATCATTGTCAGTGCACCGGCATAGATGCTAATCTGAGCCGCTCCGAGGAATGTATAGTCGAGGATGAAATAAAGTCCCGCAACGCCAAAGAGAACGAAGAGCAGGAATGTGGCGGCACGCATGATGCGCTTTGTTGCTACACACATAATTGCCGAGCCAAGGATGACTACGGCAAGAATGCCAAACATTACTATATTAGCCATTTCTTTGAGTCCTCCTATTTTGTTTTGGTGTTAAACTTACCGATTTCCAGAGGTGCGCCTCCGTCGATGAGGTTAGGCAGGCTACCGCCTTTGTAAACCTCCTTGTCGAGATGAAGCACGAGTTTGTTGCGATCGAATACGGCATTCTCGAAATCGTTGGTGAAATGAATAGCGCCGAAGTTGCAGGCATTGACACAGAGCTCGCAGAACATGCAGTCGCCCAGGTCATACTGATAGTCAACTAACTTGCGCTTCTTCTTGCCCGTCTCCGGGTCTTCAACCATCTCGGTAGTAATCTTGATGGTGTCGTTAGGACAAGACTTCTCGCACAGGGTGCAGCCCACGCATTTGTAGTTGTCGTTCTCATCACGAGTAAAGACGAGGCGACCACGGTGGCGTGCCGACACATGGAGAGTAGTCTTGCGGTTCTCCGGATACTGCTCCGTGCTCTTCGGTGTGAAGTACTCCTGCAGAGTAGTCTTCATGCCGACAGCGAGAGTCTTCATCGCTGAACCGATTTCTCCAAAATATGATTTTTTGTTATCTTCCATATCTTTTATAGTTCTCCTTAATTAAAAGTGCCAGCCAAATGCCACGATGATAGTCATGAGCACGAGGTTGATTAGACATAGAGGCATGAGGTATTTCCACTCGAGTTTCAGAATCTGGTCGATACGCAGACGAGGGAAGGTCCAGCGTACCCACATTAACAGCCAA
>DAIOXG010000489.1:0-2128 GCA_036758085.1 Prevotella sp.
GCCACTACCATTCCACGAATAATTGTGATATACCGTACTTCCAAACCAATCACGGAGGTATCAAAAATGAACTATATAAAAGACCTTTACTACGGCAATTTAGGCTTTTCGACGCAAAAATTCGGGACAATTCGCAGTATGCCAAGCTGATGAAAACCGAGGCTGATCTGTATGACCAGATAATCAAAATTCTCGGAGATGAAAACGGTGAACTGCTCAAAAAGATATGTGACACCCAGTTTTAGCTTAACGATGTAATGTCCGTGGATAACTACTCAGCCGGATTCCGTGACGGCGAAAAGCTGATGATTGACGTGCTCCTCGGCAAGAATGAAAATCTGAGTAAGGTGTAGCTCTCCGTCAAAATCTGCCGTACAAAGCTTACATTCTCGCAAGTGCCGTAAAACCCGCACTTTATGAGTAATACCACGCCTCAAAAAAAGCATACAATAGCGTACAAGCGTACTACAGCCACTCCGTTGTAATATGCTTGTTTGTTTTGTGTTATGCAAATGTAATGCGAGCCGAAACCTCGCAAAACGCTGAGAATACTGGGCAAATAGCTCTTTGTAATGCGGTAATACGGAGCAAAAATGGAGTACGCATACTACCTGAATTCCCATTCTGGAAACTCGATAGAACATAGGTCAGTCAATATACTCTTTCAACTTTTTCAGAGCCGACTTAACGCCCTTTTCCACCGTGCCGGCGTTAACGCAGAACTCCTCCCCAATTTGTTCAAAGGTCTGCGGAGCGCACCCGATGCCAAAATACATTCGGATATATTCCGCTTGCCGATGACTTAGAATGTCGTCCAGACTGTCCGCCAACAGCATGGCAAAAGCCTGATTTTCCTGCTCCAGCATTAGATCTTCGGGATTCAGACAATCGGACTTAAGCTTATCTTCAAGCTTGTCATCCTGCATACCCTCACCACTTTCAAGCATTGATTGGTACTCATCAATGCTTGTTTTCTCTTTTGTGCTTAAAATCAGCAACTCCTCGGATTTGTCCGCTGATATTTTGAGTATTTGACTTACGATTTCAATAAGTTCGGATGTGTTGCTTTCGGCATTGGCTGAAACGATTTTCCTCACCTTTCCTATCTGCTTGTTCAAATAAGGCGAAATACTCACCGTATCGAGAATAAAGCGGAGTTCTTCGAGCATTTTCAACTTAACACCCTTACAGGCATATGTCCAAAAAGGCACACCGCTGTTCTCGTCAAAGGTCTTCGACTGCTCAATCAGTGAAATGTAGCCGACCTTCTGCAAGTCCTCAAAAGCCTCAAATGCAAGATTGTATGATTTTGCAAGAGAATGTGCAAGTGCGTATACGTTGCGGTAATTATCCTGAATCAGCTGTTCATTTGTGTTCTTGGTCATTGTTCTTCCCCGATATTTAATGTCTTGTAAAGCGTGTGCTTTTCAAAAAGCTCTTCGAGCGTTTTGTACGTTATCAGATTTCCATTCTCGTCACTTTTGCCCCGAATTGCCTTGTCACGCATGGTTTCAAGGTAGTGCAGAATTTTGTCGTAATCCGCATCCGAAATACTTCCTCGGAATTTCTGCTGATAATATTTGTTCCTCGCCTTGTGGTAGGTCTGGATAATCGGATTGTTCTCAGCCTTTTCCTTGTGCTTGTTTTTCGCGCCAATCTGACGGCAGGTTCTGTTGGGATTTTCGGGAGACTTTTCATTGCAGTAAAACGTCTTGTAGCTGTCAGTCGCAAGGAAAAAACGTCCGCAGTGGTGACAGCGAAAAGGCGCTCTGCCGTGCTGCATTCCTCTGAAAAAATCGTATTGAATAACGCTTTGCGCATTATGAAATTCGCAGGTATCAACCACCCATGTCTTGTCTTTATCATCGGGATCGATCATTCCCGAAACGCCGATATTTACGTCCATGGTTTCACGAACTCTTGCCTTTTCATAGTACGGCACGCTCGCCATCAGCTCACTCGAAAGTGTGGAATATTCGTTAAACGCACCCCACGCAATCGCATAGTTGCTTTCGTCACGTTTCTTAAGCCGTGTAAAATATTCATCTGACATTTCGGCTATGCAGCAGGCAATTATGTAAAGCCCAATCCCGTACCCCGAAAACAACTTTTTGTACCTCTCATACTC
>DAIOXG010000490.1:0-2122 GCA_036758085.1 Prevotella sp.
GAGAAACGGCAAATGTTATTGGCGCGTGGCGGTAGAGATAACAGGTCTCAACGAGAATATCGTGTCGTTCACGGAGTTCATGCTTATGATGATAAGTTGTATGCGAAGAACAGCCAACTGCACTATCCGTCACTATCGTACCGAGACGTTTCTGAACTTATAGTGAATAAACAAATGTAAAATAAAAGAACAAAGGACAGCATGGCGATGGAGGTAACGGCAACGTCCTCCTATAAGTAAGCCTTCCAGTGTGGACGTTAGAGCCTCGGAAACTGGTAACGCTGAAAAAGTTTGGCACATCGCCGGCTGTCCTTTTTAAACAATAACGGCAATCATGTTCTTTCACCCGATATTAAACCGCCTTGCCAACATCGACCTGCACCTTCTCGTGAAGCCTGCCAACGAGCAGCGCATCGAGGGTCAGACCGCGTGCTTCTGTCCTATCTGCAAGAATGGGCAGGACGCAGATGCCGATGTCAAGCAGACGCCTCATTTCATTATCTACGAGAATGAACGAGGTGGACTGTATGACGGCAATGGCGTTGACGACAATCGGCTGTCTGAGCATGGTGCCGTAAGATGGAAATGCACCCGGACTGGCAAGACCGGCTACGGAGCTGTTGAATTGTATGCAGCGAAGATGGATCTTCCTATGCACGGATATAGTCTTCAGCGCATCTGCCAAAGACTTGTAAGGGATGTGTATGGCGATACCGACGAGGTGCGCCGTGCCTTCCCAGAGGTGTTTGCCAAGATGGACTACCGTACTCAGGCACAGCAGACCATCGAGACTTTCTCTTTCATGCCGAAGACCGACTTCTCGCCACAAGAACTTGCAGCCCTTGGGTGTGAGGTGACGCTCGACAAAGGATTGCCTCGCTTCGGCTTTGGCAGTACGTTTACGCCCGACATGCTCAACAAGGACTTCCGTATCTATTCCCTTCTGAGCGTAACGCTGCCCGACGTGATACGCGACGGTCAGCACGTTAGCGAGATTATTCACGGTACGCCTTGGAATCCCTTGTTCGTATGCTTTGCCTCGCAGGAGATAGGTCCGCAGAACTCTTACGGATGTTTCTTCCGTCCGGCAATGGCTGGCAGTGAACCGATAGTGTTTTCTACCGCCGAGGAGCATGGCGTGAGGAAGGTGAGCAAGTGGCTCATGGGCGACAACGTGTTCGTCTATGCAATGGATCAGCGCAAGAGCGACAATACTGCCGTTCATGCTGCCATCGCCAAGTACGCCCCCGAAGAAAAATATACCGAGATTAAGGAGGTATGGGAGGAGAACGAGACTAAGGATGGAGTATCGAAAGGTACGTTCAAGAAGGTGGACGTAAAAATCCCTACCGCCGAGATAAAGGCTCGCAACATCGTCTTTTGTCGCACTCCCGAAGACGCATTGAGTGTGTATTATGCCATGCGTTCCTTGCGCCTTGACAAGGCGGAAGACCAACATTTCCAAGACTTTTGTTGGTATCACGTGGCGTTCTCCATCGGACGGAGAAACTTCTGGTACATAGAGCGTGGCGAGTGGAAACGGGAGAATCTTGACTTTAGCGGTGTGCAATACCAGAAGATGAACCGTTTTGCCGAGCACGTCATTATTCTATACCCTAACGACATTGCCTCACAGCGCGACAGTGGAGCTATATGCACCAAGTTCAGCTCATTGTATTATGCAATGCTGCCAGAAGGTTTCCGATCGCGTTACTGCCGACGCTGGCAATGGCTGTATGGCTGCTCTCCCCGAAGCGTGCGCGACTATCTGCTGACGTACACCATGAATGCGGAAGAGAACTTCCAGTTCGACCATGACCTTCGTCTTCCACTCTACTCCCGATTGCGTGGAGCCAGGAACACGGAACCATTCGAGATCGAATATCCCCGTGACCCTCGAAGCGGAAAACCAAAGCCACCTACCTGCAAGGTGTCGCCTACGCGATTGTGGCTCTTTATGACCGCTCACGGATATTATCGAATGATAGACCCCGAGAGCACCGACCTTGTAGGACAATACATCCACCTGGACCGTTGCTTTGTGGAGTATATCGACGCAAAGAGCATTATCCAGGCAGCAAAGACAATGCTTTTGGAATATATAGAACAGGCATGGCGACAT
>DAIOXG010000491.1:0-2101 GCA_036758085.1 Prevotella sp.
GCGGATGCGTTTGCCGCCTGCCGAGAGTACATATTTTATCGGTTCATAGAGCGACTGCGGATGGCGGTCGTATGGCAAGGTGTCGATATATCGGCTTACTATGTCGAGTATTTCTGTTGATGTTTTCATAAGAAACTTTTCCCTACAGCCCCACCCCCGCGCAGCCTTTGGCTGCTTCCCCCTCCCCATAAGGAGAGGGGAGTGATATGACTTGTTATGTCGCTCCTGGATATAGGCGGAATGCTAAAGAGTATTTTTTTATTGTTTATATATATGTTTATTATCTCTATCTTCGTATTCTATTCCCCTCGATATAAAAAAGTAATCACTCCCCTCCCCCTTCGGGGAGGGGTTGGGGGTGGGGCTTTTAATACCCCAAGTCTTCCCCTACCAACACTACGGTATGTCTGCCGGCTGGACGGGAATTGCGCATTATCTGTATGTAGTTGCAGAGGCAGTCGACTGACTTGCAGTTGTGGCATACGCCGTCGGCTTTGCACGGAGAGTTGAGGTCGGCAAAGCGCTGGGCGTTTGTCGGCGCTGCCACGCTGCGTGCCCTTGCCACGGCAGCGTCAAGGTTTTGCGCCACCTTGTTTAGTCCTACCACGAGAATCACATGCTTCGGTCCGAAGGTTATCGCAGCCACGCGGTTGCCGTTGCCGTCGATATTCACTATCAGTCCGTCTTCGCTAATGGCGTTGACGCTCGACAGATAGTAGTCGGCTGAGAATGCCCGGTGGTAAATCTCCTGTGCGGCAGTGCGGTCGGGGGCAAGGTCGCGGTCCCAGAGCTCCAGACTCTTCTTTTCGTGGAGGGCTTTTGTCAGTCCCATGTCGCGGATGGTCATCGAACCGCCCCATGTAACGGTGCTCCCGTCGGGAATCATCCCGACAATGGTCTTTACGGCTTCTTCTGCCGTGGGACAGTAGAGTGCCTCGTAATGGCGCTGCTTCAGTTGCTTCACGAGATGCTCGGCAAGCTTATTGTTTCGTTGTTCTATCGGTGTCATGATGTTGTTTTTTTATAGTGGTTATGGGAGAACTGGGAGGACTGAGAGTTCTGAGGATTAAGAGAACAGAGGAGGTGGTGTTTTTACCGGAAACTGTTCAGTGCCTCTATCACGGTTTGCACCTCAGCGTCGGTCATCGCCTGATTGCAAGGCAGACTCAATTCCTCTTCATGTATCCGCTCCGTAACCGGCAGTCCGCCATCGGGCAGCAGCAAGTCTGATTTATCTTTATAACACTTTTGCTTATGGGGCGGAATGGGATAATGTATCATCGTGTGGATTCCCTTTTCGAGAAGATACTGCTGAAGGTCGTTCCTTCGGCTGCACAACACGGGGAGGATGTGGAACACACTGTTTGCATGGAAATCATGCGACGTGAGTTGTATCTGCGGGTTGCTCACATTATTTATATATAATGCAGCAAGCTCGCGTCTCCTTTCGTTTTCCTCGTCAAGATATTTCAGTTTCACATCGAGCACGGCAGCCTGCAGTTCGTCGATGCGCGAATTTCTGCCGATATAGTCGAACACATATTTCTTTGACGAGCCATAATTGCCGAGCGAGCGCACGACACTGGCGAGTTCCGCATCGTCGGTAGTTACTGCTCCGGCATCTCCTAAGGCTCCAAGGTTCTTGCCCGGATAGAAGCTATGGCCGGCGGCATCGCCAAGACTACCTGTACGTTTTCCGTTTTTCTTGTCTTCGCCATTAAATCTGCATCCGTGTGCCTGGGCATTGTCTTCTATCAGCTTCAGATTGTGGCGGTGGCATATCTCGCCTATCCTTTCGGTATAGGCGCAGCGACCATAGAGATGCACTATCATTATCGCCTTTGTGCGAGGGGTTATAGCTTGCTCTATAAGCTCATCGTCAATCTGCAGGGTGTCGAGACGAGGTTCCACGAGCACCGCCTTCAGTCTGTTTTCCGTTATGGCAAGGATTGAGGCTATATACGTGTTTGCCGGAACTATCACCTCGTCGCCCGGTTGCATCACGCCCATCTCGATATAGGCTCTGAGTATCAGCGTCAAGGCATCGAGTCCGTTGCCGCAGCCCACGCAATGGCTGGTTCCGATATATTGGGCATAGTGC
>DAIOXG010000492.1:0-2089 GCA_036758085.1 Prevotella sp.
GAGGTCGGAAAACGAAAGTAGGAAGAAAACTGCTTCGTTTTCCTCCTACTCAATTAATTCAGTTTAATATAACCCTAAATATCAGTCGAAGCGTGTATTTAGTAATTCTTGTTCTGTTTATACAGTCCAGGTATATAATATAGCTGGTTGTATGGGATTGGATAGAAC
This sequence comes from Prevotella sp., assembly GCA_036758085.1. Taxonomy (GTDB): domain Bacteria; phylum Bacteroidota; class Bacteroidia; order Bacteroidales; family Bacteroidaceae; genus Prevotella. The sequence continues at coordinate 169 of DAIOXG010000492.1, forward strand.
TCGTTCTTGCCGGCTGTATAGTGTGCATCCTTCAAATAGGTTGCGTATGTCTGTCCGTCGTATACGTCGTGCTGTTCTTTTGCAAAGTATGCGTTGAGTGTCTTAGAAGCTATACCCCAACGGCGCAGGTCGAAGTAGCGTCCGTTCTCCATAGCAAGTTCCAGTCGACGTTCCCAGCGCAGACACTTGCGTGCTGTAGTCTTGTCCTGGAAGTAAGACTCTGGATAGAGAGCTATCTCACACTGGTCTTCTGCATAAGCGATGTGCTTGCCTACAGAGTTCTTTGCACGCTGACGGATGTCGTTGATGATAGTGCGGGCCTCTGAAAGGTTGTCGGTCTCGATAAGAGCCTCTGCACGCATCAGCATCACGTCGGAGTAGCGGAACACATAGTCGTTCATTGCGAATGCCTGCCATGAACCATTGTAAGTCTCACCCTTAGAGCGCTGCGGCACTTCCTTCATAGAGCAGTAGTAGCCGTAAGTGTTAGGTGTGCGGCTGTTTGCCTTTGTGAGGGTGTATTCCTTCTCATACTTGTATGGGAAAGTAGGCATACCCACAGTATGGAACAAGCGTGGATCCCACTTCTGAGCGTTTGGCTTACCGTTGATAGGATAGTCTATTGTCTTGTTGTAGTCGTCAAACTCCGGCAGACCGTTCTTGGTCTTGAATGCGCTTACAAGGTCTTGCGATGGTTTGTGGAAGTCCCATCCGCACGACCACATGCCCCATACTCCATTGAGCACATTGCTCCAGTTGGCGCGTCCGTAGGTGGTGTTGTCATCCTTGTAGTCAGAAGTCTGTACGGCAAATATACTCTCCTTACTGTTCTTTTCTTCAGGAAGGAAGATGTCACCATAATCCTCAAGATAGCCATAGTTAGGGTCGTCCTTCACCACCTTGGTGTATTCTACCACCTTCTGCATATATTCTTTGTTGATATGGTCGTAGCCGTTGGTAGCTTCGTAGCCGTCTCCATAGGCAAGGGTGAGATAGCACTTGGCAAGGTATGAAGCAGCAGCTATCTTGTTCACTCTATTCTTGTCGGTCTGCACATCGGGCAGCACGTCGTAAGCCTCCTTGAAGTCGTTGATAATCTTTTGGAACAAATCCTCGTAGGTAAACTCGTCGTTGCGGGTCTGCTCCTGAAGGTTGTTCTTTGCGACATTCTCGTCAATCCAAGGCACTTGACGGAACATGGTTATCAGTTTATAGTAAAAGTGGGCACGGAGGAACTTCACTTCGGCTACACGTTGCTTGCATGTTTCTTCGCCGAGTTTGTCGTTGCCATATTGCTCAAGCGAGAGCAAGGCACGGTTGCAACGGCTCACGGCACAAAAGAGACGATACCAAAGCTCGTCAAACTCGCCTGGTGTAGAGGTCATGGTAGACCATATCTCCATTGGGTGATAGCCAGTGTCGGTAGTGCCTGAACCTCCTTTCAGACAGTCGTCTGATGACAAATCGCCATAAGGCCAGAGGTTGAATGGATAAGAATACCAGCAATCGCCGAGCATAGCGTATGCTGAAGCAACCATACCATCGGGGTTGCTGAAAGCCTTGTCCTCGTCAACAACACCCTTGGGCGATTCGTCGAGGAAGTCGCTGCATGATGTTGTAGTGCCGAGTGTCAACATCGCTGCGAATATATATTTATATAGATTTTTCATTGTTTCTGATTTTTAAATTGTTTTGAATACTTTGTATTGTAACCGATTTTCAATATAACTCATAAGTGCTTACAAGGAGGGTAGGGGTGCTTACCCACCTTATTATATATTAGAAGCTAACCTGCAGTCCGAACGACACTGATGAAGAGTGTGGATAAGCCCAGTTAGGATTCTCTGGGTCGGATATGGTGAAGCTGTTGCTCTTCCATGTGAAGAGGTTCTGACCTGAAACATATACACGAGCCGATGTC
>DAIOXG010000493.1:0-2088 GCA_036758085.1 Prevotella sp.
CGTTTTGCCACGGCAAAACAATTCTTCATTCTTCATTATTAACCGTAAGTTGCATTTCCTCAACACAGGAAACACCGGTATATTCCTGGATAGGCATTTCGCCGCGTAAAGCTCCAAGAGCGTTAAAGGCAAGCGACTTCATCTCGTTCTCGCCAGGGATAACAATTACAGGAGCAAGGTAATCAATCTGTTCCTTTATTTTTTCTACGCAATATTTACTGTGGGCAATGCCGCCGGTCAATATGATTCCGTCAACCTGTCCCAACAGCGATACGTACATGGCACCAATTTGTTTCGCTATAGTATAGAGCATAGCCTCAATGAGCGTATGGTATGGTTCGATGCCGGCTTCAGCCTTACTGTCGATAGTAATCATGTCGTTGCAACCGAGATAAGCCATAAGTCCACCTCTGCCATGAATCATCTTCTTAATCTGACGGATATCGTATTTACCGCTGAAACACAGATTTACGAGAGCTTCAGAAGGTATAGTTCCGGCGCGTTCAGGAGAGAACGGACCTTCACCATTAAGGGCGTTGTTCACGTCGATAACCTTTCCCTTACGGTGTGCGCCGATAGATATACCGCCGCCGAGATGAGCAACTATGAGGTTCAGATCTTCGTATTTCTTGCCTATAGAGGCAGCATAACGTCTTGACACAGCCTTTTGGTTCAGCGCATGGAATATAGATTCGCGCTTGATGCCAGGCACACCGGTGATGCGTGATTTCATTTCAAACTCGTCCACTACTACAGGGTCGGCAATAAAGGCAGGGCATCCGCATTTCTTTGCAATCTCGTCGGCAATGAGTGCTCCGAGGTTGCAGGCATGCTCGTGGGTTGCATTCAGCAAGTCATGCTTCATCTTCTCGTTTACCGCATATACTCCGCTCTTCAGAGGACAGAGAAGACCTCCTCTTCCTATCACAGCGTCAAATTTCAGCGGAATCTTCTCTTCCTCAAGTTTTTTCAGGATAAAGTCCATTCTGAATTCATATTGGTCGATAATCCTGTGAAACTTGGCAAGTTCATTTGCCGGTAAGTGTGCCCCGCCGTTCCATACAACCTTGTCGTCGTCGTAGATGGCAAGTTTTGTTGATGTGGAGCCTGGGTTTATAACTAATATTTTCATTTTCTTGTATGTGTTCCTTTTCGAGAAAATAAATTTTATTTGTGTGACAGGCAAGCCAGTGCTAAACTGTAGAATTTAGACTCTCCGCTGTCAGCTCTTGAAGCAACGACAATCGGAGCCGTCGTGCCATATAGCATTCCGGCTGTTTTGGCATTGGCAAACAGTGTGATGGTCTTGTAAAACACGTTGCCAGCCTCAATGTTTGGGAAGATCAGTGCATCAGCATTTCCCACAACAGGTGAGCATATTCCCTTTATAGCCCCACTGTCTTTATCGCAAGCCGTTTTTACATCCATCGGTCCGTCAACTTCCACCGTTCCGTAAGCTCCGTCGTGTGCCTTTTCCTTTAGCGTTTCGTAACTCAAGGTGTGAGGGAATTTTTCGCTAACCTTCTCCGTGCAGTGGATTAGAGCCACATGCGGACAAGCCACTTCCAACTCTCTGCATACCTCTACAACATATCCGAGCATTGCATCAAACTGTTCTTCTGTAGGGCGTGGTATCACGGCGGCATCAGAGAAAACGAGAAATTTGTCGTATGATGGAATCTGTGCCACGGTAACGTGTGTCATTACCTTTCCTTTTTCCAAAAGTCCGTATTCTTTATTCAGAACGGCATGCAACAGGTTGTCGGTATTTATTGTGCCTTTCATCAGCACGTCGGCATTTCCGTCCCTTACCGTCTTTACAGCCAATGCTGCAGCTTCGTCCGGTGTGGTAGCTTCAAGAATGCTTACATGTTTTGGGTATTTGTTTTGGATTTCGTCAATAAATCCAGCCCTTGTTCCTCCAAGTACAAGTAGGAAGTCGGCTATTCCTTCCTCCAGGGCTTTGTTTATCACATACTCGGTATGCGAATCATTCGGGCATACCAGTGCAACTCTTTTCCTGTTTCCGGCAGACTGCAGTCGGCTAATCAGCGTGGTGAAGTTTGGGCTTGAATGCATATTGCTTTA
>DAIOXG010000494.1:0-2076 GCA_036758085.1 Prevotella sp.
AAATTATGCAGATAAATATAATAAAAAAGTTGTACATGTCGCTGATTTTTAGTAAATTACCCTCACGCCCTCACACTTGTCTGAAAAGCCCCTGTTTATCGGTATTTCAAGGGTGAGGGTAAGTGTGAGGGGTGGTGAGGGTAATTACTGATTTTTCAAAAAGACAATATCCTAAACATATAGCATTAGGAATGCTATTAGTACCATTCACCAATAGCATTGTTATGACTTACCGGTAGCGTTACTATCAAATAGCAGGAGTATCTGGTACTTGCACCAAAAGTGCAGGTACCAGATAACAAACTGATACCATAAGAAATATTATGCTCCATGAAACAGATACTCCTTCTGCACTTTTGCCGTGAGACGGGTGAAGAGGATGTTGAGCAATTCCTTACTGAAATCGTAGGCACGCTTCTGCATGGCGATGTTTGCCTCGGTAAGAGCGGCAACGGCATTTTCAGGAGCATCCTTATAGGTAGCGAGATATTCCTTCTCGATGTTCTTCTGAGTCTCGTCAAGCTCCTGTTCCAGTTCGGTGTATGCCTTCTTGATGATTGGAGCAAGGAAGTTGTAGTCGGTCATACCAAGTGCTGCCACCTTGCGGAAGGTCCAATATGCCGAATGGTCGTCGCATTCACCACTGGCACGGAGAGTGTAAGCCTCATCCGAGTCCGTAGCTCCTTGATAAAACGGCACGAACACGCTGAGGTCTGCCATGCCCATTGCCACGTATGCCACACGACCTATGGCTCGCGGCAGTTCGGGACGCACCTGCAGGATATGGGTCTGTGTTGTGCGGAAAATGCTCACCGGGCGGTATGGCTCCTTGCCGTTTGAGTGGAGATAAGGGTCGTGGTCGGTGTTGTCGTAGTGGAAGCGGAACGCCGTGCGCAGGTCTGTCAGACTGATTTTCTTTTCTGCCTTAGTAAATACAGGGAAGGTGTTTTTCGTAACATCATTCTGTATAGCCGGCGAGAACATCTTCTGCAATCCCCAAACGCGCGGATAGTTGTAGGTGGTATCAAGCTTTTCATCGCGAGAATAAGCCTCGTGGAAATCAAAGGCTCCGTCGGCGGGGTTGTACAGTCCGTTCTTCTCGGCAAACTCTATCAAGTCTGCCGATGCAAGGAAGTTTTCCTTATCCTCAGGGTCATACTCGCGGAAGCGGCTCTGGTTTCCGGTAACGAAATATTTTTCTTCCGGCATACGGCACGCCAGCCACCTGTGTCCGCCGGCATTCTCCAGATACCACGTCTCCTTGTCGTCGATAAAGCCGATGCCGAAGCCTTCGGCCGAACCATACTTCTCTATCAGCGCCCCAAGTCGCTCCACTCCCTCACGGGCTGTATATATATAAGGTAGAACGATATTGTATGTGCAGTTCTCGGCAAGTCCGTCTTCCACATACGGGTCTGCCTTGAGCGCCTTCTCGCTGCTGAAAATTGTCTCGGTGGAGCTCATGCCAACGCCAGCTGTGTTGTAGCCGGCACTACCCCACTCGCCCGGATATGTATAATCTGGAAGTCCGGTATATCCAAGGGCTTTTTTCGGTAGCGGACAGCGGAATTTGCTGTCTTTGGCAACAAACTCCTCCGGTCCGTTGTCGGTATCGCGGTGCACCTCAACATTTATTGCCATCAGAGCATCGAAATCGCTCGAGCGACACAGATAAGCGGCGCCGTCGGCACTCTGTCGTTTGCCCACGATAATCGTGGTACACTCTGAAGGAAGTTTTCCTGAATTTTTCTTACTCTTTTCCATATTACTTGGTTTTTATATGATTTCGCATGCAAAAGTATATAAAAACGCAACAACACGAAACAAAAAGGCAGATTAAATATGTATAAAATAGAGAAAAACATTGCACTATCAGCACACAATTCTGACATTTTTTCAGATTTACAGGTCAAAGAACGTACAAATTGTCAGACACACTCCCATGCAAAGCCATTGGCACACATGTTGCGATATGCCTTAATGAAAGCCGAAAGCCATGAAGCTTGAGGCAAGAAAATAAACATAAAACAACAATCAGAAGTCCCGACGGATCCGCATGGTGAAGGGAGGACGAGA
>DAIOXG010000495.1:0-2039 GCA_036758085.1 Prevotella sp.
TTTCTTTGTTTATGGGGATTTCGTATTCTCTACCGGCAACAAACAGAGTGCCCTTTCCTCCGTCGCTCTTCACTGTTACGGTGTGGGCATCCATCTTCACTTTAACTTCTCCAAAAGGAGTAGGCACAGAACCTTGCATGCGCTTCAAACTGCCGAGCGCAGGTCTTACTTCATATTCCTCATATCCCGGTTTCGTTGGCTTCACACCGAGGAAATACTTACCTATAAGATATATAGGACTTGCTCCCCAAGCATGGCAAAGACTCTTTCCGTAAGGTCGTCCGTACATTGCGAGATGCTCAGCCCCCTCGTCGGCAGGGTTGTATTTCTCCCAGAAACTCGTAGCCCCCTCGTCGAGCATTCCGCCCCAGTAGTCAAGCATTTCCGGCAACACTCGTTCCTGATATCCCATCTGACACATCGCTTCGAGTTCATAGAAGCGCATGTAAGGCGTGGTGATAGGTTCAACATCATGGTTGAACAATACCGAATCCACAAGTTTCCTCTTGTCCTCCTCGTCCACCATATCATAGATTATGGCAAACATATTTGGGAAAGCTGTAATGTCGCGATTCATCTTGCCGTCTTCAATGGCATGCATAAAGGCATTGTGCTTGTCGTCCCAGAATGTGGGCTTCAGCTTCGCCTTCAAGTCTTTGGCGAGTTTGTCGTACTTTTCGGCGTCAGCAGAATATTCACCGGTAGTGATGCTGCCCTGTGGAGGGTTGTCAAGAGGATTGTCTCTGAGCACAGCAGCACAGGTGTGCATTGTTTCCAGAGCCTTACACAGCAGAATCTGTTCGAAGCAGAGAGTGCCGCGCTTGTGCATCGGGAAGTCCACCCAGTCAACGAAAATCCAGTCGTCAGGCTGTCCCTCCGCCATGCCGTCGATGTTGAGTCTGCCAAGCACATACTTCATCAGCGTCTGCATCTTGGGATAAATCTCGCGAACGAAACTTATGTCGCCGGTATACTGATAGAAGTCGAGCACCGACTTAAACCAATAGAACGTGTAGTCCATAATAGTGTTTATGTGTGCCGTTACCGGGTCTTTTCCCCTAAGCTGGCGGATAGTGCGACGCACGCAGTCGGAATCGAATCTCAGATAGTAGTTCATGAGATACGACTGTATGGCATCCCCCGACCAAGTCCAGCGGTCGCGCTTTATGCCGTCCATAAAGAACTCGCGTGTCGTCAGGTCCATGGTGTAAGCAGCCACCTCCCAAATCTTGTTCAATTCCTTGTTGTCGCATTTAAACGAACCGCTCTTACCGTGTGTGAATTCAGAATATTCATAATCCATGGTAACATCAGAGTATGCAATCATTCCCTTTGTTTCCACCATGACATAGCGGAACGCCTTACTGTCGTCGAGCACTATCTCCACTTTCTCGTTCTCATATTCGTTTTGCCTGAGGTCGAGTCTGTCAAGAGTCTCACAGTGGTCCATATCGAGAGCCTCCTCACGGCTTTCGCCATAGTATATGTTGATAATGCCCTTGCCTATAACTTCCTTCAGTCTGATATATCCGAAAGTCTCCAGTCCGAAATCAAATAGCCATTTGTTTGCCCCAGCCTTTTCTTCGTCCACAGGTTGCATCTCCGTCCTTTTCAGCTGGAACGTAGACGGCGGAGTGTCGATGCCGTTGAAATTCCACGAAGCAGCTGGCACGTAGATTCCCGATCCATGAGCCACGCCGTTCTCGTCAATCCATATCTTGTCCTCGTAGGTAGCAAGCCACGCCGAACCGCTCTTTATCGTTCTGCCGTTGACAAACAGTGCAGGGGGAGTGATCTGGTTATGAATCTTGATGTTGATGCTATGCTCACCGGCAGGTACGGTGAATTTTCCCGGCATACCGAACTGCAGTTTTCCGTCGAGCATCAAATTGAAGTCGCCCTCAGTAGCGATGGTTATCGTTTCAGCCTTTTCAAGGCAAACTTTAGTAGAGAACTCCACAGTAGGGTAGTGGCTGTCCTGTTTCCAGAATGGCGGGAACATTGCCCCACGCTCCGTGCGACGGTTATTGAATTTATTT
>DAIOXG010000496.1:0-2039 GCA_036758085.1 Prevotella sp.
AGATGATACAAACTGATACATACAAAGGATATGAATTTATATTAGACAGTGTCTTTCCCTCTCCCGCCTCCCCTGAAAGGAGAGGCGGGAGAGGGAAAGAAAAGATGAACGAGAAGAAATAACCAGATAAAAAAGAAAGGAAAAATTATTATGTACGATAAAGATATCCGATACACCTTAGAGCGTTACCGCATTGGTGGTAGCAACAGATACGTCTGTCCGCAGTGTGGCAGAAAGAAATGCTTCACGCGGTATGTCGACGTGGAGACTGGCGAATACCTCAGCGAGGATTGCGGCATGTGCGACCACAAAGCGTCGTGCGGTTACCACTATCCGCCGAAAGACTTCTTCCGCGACCACCCGGAACTGGACAGAAGAAACAGCTACAATAAGGAATATATCAACGGGCACGAGGTGTTGCGACTGACTAACCGAAGACCGTATTCTGCAATGGAACGCCTTCATCCAATAGAGAAAAAGCATCAGACGCAGTTTTTCGACCTCGCCTGGGCTGAGAAATCCATGCAGCGCACAAGCACCTTCCGGCAGTGGCTCGAGCTGTTGCCCGTAGACAAAGAGAGAGTGCAGCAGGTCGTAGAAGACTACTATGTGGGCGGAACGTCCAAGGATGTTGTTGTCAACGGCATAAACTACGGCAGAGCCGTTATCTTCTGGCTTATCGACGAGATGAACCGCGTGCACGATGCCAAGCTGATGGCTTACAACGGCGACGGACATAGAGTGGGTGGCTGGGGAAACTGGATGCGCACAATCTGTCAGCGCAGCCACACCGGACCGCAGCTGGAAGAGACGGAGAAGGTGCTCTTCGGCTTGCATCTCCTGCCCCGGTATCCCGACAAGACGGTGTGTATCGTGGAGAGCGAGAAGACGGCAATCGTCTGTGCCTCGTATTATCCGCAATGCCTCTGGCTTGCAACGGGAGGGTGCGGCAACTTGCAGTGCGAGAAACTGCAACCGCTTCGTGGTAGAAAGCTCGTGGTTTATCCCGACAGCGGGGAGTATGCTCACTGGAAGGAGTGTATGGAGAAGAGCGGCCATTCGGCATGGCATGTAGTTGACTTCATGGAGCAGTATGAGGCGAACACGGATATTGCCGATATCCTGACGGGGTGTGGCATGCTGAATGCTGACAACCTGTTGCCGCCTCCTCCCGATGGCTGTCCCTTCTGAATACCGTGTTTAGATGGCGGAAACACCATGATTATAACCGGTAAGAATGGTAGTAAAATTACAGGATACCCTAATAAGTTATAATGGTAACCGCTCCGCCCCTGGAAGGGGAGGCGGGGGAGGGGAAGAAATAATAAGAAAAAATAATAAGAAAAAATAATAAGAGAGAAATAACGAAATAATATTAATTCACAAATAAAAAAATTACGATTATGAAAGAGTTTAAGATTCAAGCGTATACAAAAGCAGAACTTGCTTTGTTGTATTTCCCGGACAGTCTGACGTCCACTACGGCAGTTAAGCATCTGATGGCGTGGATTCGCCGCAACGAGTTACTGAAAAAAGAGCTGGAGAAACTCGGCTATATGAAGACTGCACGACTGTTGACACCCAAGGAAGTGGCGGCAATAGTATATTATCTCGGGGAACCTTAAAGAATTAGGAAACTTCCGATGTTTGGAGTGATAAATATATTTTTAGACAAAAACATTAAAAAAAACCGAAACATAAAAAATATTATCACTCCATATTCCGGATGAACTGGATTTATTAGTCTTTTAAGAACGGAATCGGCACGGAAACGACGGTAACGTCAGACTGACCCTTGCCGATTTCGTATCTTTGCAATGTAAATCAGAGAGGTTTATGCGATGAGGACGAAAGTCCGGTCGGTTTCATTTATTTCCTAAAAACAAATTATTATGATTAAGTACGTATTGAAGAAGAACATGAATGCTAACAATGAGGGTTGCTACGGAAAGTTCTATGCTTTCCCAGTGGTAGAAGAGACCATGGACCTGCAGGCACTTGCCGAGCACATGGAGGCTCACAACACCGGATTCTCCGAG
>DAIOXG010000497.1:0-2006 GCA_036758085.1 Prevotella sp.
CTCGAAATCCACTCCATTGCAGAACTCGACTATGTCGATTTGCTTCCGGATATGTGTGGAGTGAACAACCGCAACCTCGGCAGCTTCCATACCGATGTGGAAAACTCCTTCCGCCTTGCCGACAAACTGCCGGCAGGTATCTGTAAGGTAAGCGAGAGCGGTATCTCAAATCCGCATACCGTAGCCGAACTTATATCCGTAGGCTACAGCGGCTTTCTGATTGGCGAGACATTCATGCGGAGCACGAGTCCGGGAGATGCTTTAGGGGAGTTTATCAAAGATGTTGAAAGAATTAGAGAGGAAAGGACAGCGGTATGAAAAGAAACAAGTATCTTTGTAGTGAGAATGAAAACGAAAAAGAGCAAAATCCTCTGACTTGCAACACGATAACCGCCCTGTCGCTGATGATGCTCGGAATAAAAATTTGAAAATAAGATTACTATGATAATAAAGGTTTGTGGTATGCGTGAGCCGGAAAATATTCGCGCCGTGGAAGAACTTGGAGTAGACATGATAGGATTCATCTTCGTTCCGCAAAGTAAGAGATACGTTAGGATGATTTCCTCAAATGCCGGAATTATTCCTGACTATGCAGGCGAGGGGCAAAACGATACGTCGGCTGCCGATAATAAGACCCCGCTTAGGGTAGGGGTGTTCGTAGACGATATGCCACAGAATATCATCACCAGAATATATAACTACCATCTCGACTATGTTCAGCTCCACGGCGACGAGTCGGCTGTGATGATCGACAACCTGCGGCGGAGCGTAGACCCCGATATCCATAAGGGACTGAAGATTATCAAGGCGATAAGTATGGCGAGCGAGAACGACGTGAAGCGATGGCGCGAATATGAAGGACACGCCGACATGCTGCTCTTCGATACGAAGGGCGATGAGGCTGGCGGCAACGGAAGGCATTTCGATTGGTCATTGCTCGATGCTTACGACGGTAATATCCCGTTCCTCTTGAGCGGAGGCATAGACATCAACGATGCCGTGGAGATAAGGAAAATAAAACATCCTATGTTTGCAGGAGTAGACATAAACAGTAGGTTTGAAACCGAGCCGGCTGTGAAGGATGTTGACAAGATAAGGAAATTTATCAGACTTTTGAAAGATGATTGATAACACGAACAAGATAGACTCTCTATTCAGAGACAACACAGACAACAAAAAATTTTTGTCGCTTTATTTCTGTGCCGGTACGCCAACCCTTTCCGGCACAGCCGATACGCTGAGGGCAATGCAACGCCACGGCATAGATATGGTGGAGGTAGGTATCCCGTTTAGCGACCCGCTCGCCGATGGCCCCGTTATTCAGTCGGCTGCAACGCATGCACTCGCCAATGGTATGACTCTGCGCCTACTCTTTTCTCAGTTAGTCGAGGTGAAGAATGAGATAAGGATGCCGATTATACTTATGGGATATCTCAACGTCGTTATGCACTATGGCTTTCGCCGTTTCTTCGATAGTTGTAGGGATGCTGGAGTGTCGGGCGTCATAATCCCCGATTTACCCTTCGATGATTATCTGAAAGACATAAAACCGCTTGCCGATGAATTCGGCATTAGAGTGATAATGATGATCACCCCCGAAACGAGCGATGAGCGAATCCGCAAGATTGACGATAACACGAGTGGATTTATATATATGGTGTCGTCGGCAAGTGTAACAGGTGCGCAACAGTCGTTTGACGAGGTCAAACAGGAATATTTCAGACGTATAAACTCGATGCATCTGAAGACACCCCGGATGATAGGTTTCGGGATATCCAATCGTCAGACACTCGCTTCGGCACAGCAGAATGCCACCGGAGCAATAATCGGCAGCAAGTTCGTTTCGCTTCTCGAAGAGAGCAAGGATGCCGACGAGGCTCTCGACAAGCTCTTGCTTGCATTGGAGAAATGAAATATGTTTATATTCTTCTACCTATTAAATTAAAGACTCAGCATCATGACAAAATCAAACAATAAAAATACAACAGCCGACTTTGTTGTTCCTT
>DAIOXG010000498.1:0-2002 GCA_036758085.1 Prevotella sp.
CAATGGTAGAAAAAGTTTCTCCAGTCGATGAATATTGTGTATTCTTAAAAACTGATGAAAAAACAGTTATGCAATCATTGTTTTCAGCTATAAGAAACGCATTTGCTCATGGTAGTTTTTGTGTAAAAAAAATATGAAAAAACACAAGTGTATTTTTTCTCTAACTATGATAATTATCTTAAAGCAGAAATAATTCTTCAAGAAGATACATTAATTAAGTGGATAGACATAATAAGAAAGGGACCATAAAAAGACCATAAAAAAAGGAGAACAAAATGGCTAATAAAACTGACGACGGCAGAAGATATATGCCGAAGCTGAAATGTCCCTACGGCAACCACCGCTTCGCGGACGTTCCCGATGTGCTCCTGCGAAATGACAGTGAGCTCAAGCGTCTCTCGGAAGCATCCGACGCGGATTACATATTGGAGTGTCCGCACTGTCATGGAAAGGTTGCTCTCTGTATCAAGGCTCTGCACTCAAGACCGAACGAGCCTGCAAGACTCATAGCGACTCATGTCGCCCTATAACTGCCGCTTCGCGTGGCGAATACGTTCCATCCTCCCGGCTGTGAATTCGGGAATACATAGGGTCGGAATCAAACATATAAGCGCAAGATATATCCAATAATTGTTGGGTATTTTCTTTCCGCTTTGTTTGATTTCGGCCCATTTTTTATTGAATATGGTATTACGGTGTACACCGACGGAATATGGGTATTCAGCGATTTTGAGAGCAGTAAACAATGCCCAGCCCGATGAAAGCTCTTCCGTTGGGAATTTCGAAAATAATGCCGATGAAGACCGAGGCTTTTTTGAGCAAAAATGGGGGTGCTTCTCACGGGACGAAAAAATAGGAGGTTTTTGAAAAAAACATTATGCTAAACAGAATTCAAAAAAATATTCAAGCCAATTACAGCGATGGTAATATCATTCACAAGCCCACGGTAAAGCAAATCGCCTTTTTGGAAGAAAAAATTGAGGCGCCTGTACTTGAGAGGATAAGGATGAATATCGACTCTATTATCGGATCTTAAAAGCAGAGGAAGCAATGCTATGCGAAGATTGGGATTCTATCAACCATTACATTTTCGGATATGCGGAAACCGGTGCTATTGTTTTGCAAATTGGAAAGCACATAATTCCGAAGCCAATTCAATATCAAATTGCGATAAGGCTATATACCAACAAGGGCGATATGTATGATGAAATATTGGATATTGTAAAAAACGGAAAGGATTTTTGTCCTGTGGATTGGAACAAAGAGATGCCCGAATGCGTGCGTAACGAAACCACCTTCACTGTTTATCGTGCAGGTAGTGAAAGTATTGATGAAGCAGCCGAATCTATGTCGTGGACACTATGGCGAGATGTTGCCGAGTGGTTTGCGGAACGCCATGAGTATTACGGACAAGGAACGCAGCACTTATATAAGGCGACTATTTCCGCCGATGCCGTTATAGCATTTACAAATGGAAGGCAGGAGTTTGAGATCATACAGTATCAGGGAGTCCGAGATATTGAAGAGATACCTCGTATAGGCGTATCCGAGGAATACAAGAAACTGTCTACATCGCCCATCCAAAATTCAGACGATATAAACGAAAACAAAAAACTTGCCGTTGACCTTTTCTTACGTTGGTATCGGCAGAATAATGCAAAGAGGCAGATATGATTACAGGTATTAAGAAAACACATAAAACGACCGAGATATATTTTGATGAAGCTGACAATTGGACTACGGTCATCACATACAACACCAGCCTCAAAAACAGGCTCCTTGCATTCTCGCAAGAATACCCGGAGCTGTGCAAAATAGTGAGTGATGACGAATGCGGTTGCCTTCAGTTCAAAATACAAAAGCGGTATTTTACCTATCGCATATCCGCACCGTACTCCGAGGAACGTAAGGCAACGGCAAGAGCGAAGATGCATGAGCTCAATGCAAAAAAATAATGGCGTGACAGCGTAACAAAAAAGTCGGTACCGCCATTATCGGCGGG
>DAIOXG010000499.1:0-1993 GCA_036758085.1 Prevotella sp.
TCCTTTATATATACAGTGTCCGGCTCTCCGTTTTTGTCGGTGCGCATAAAATCAAGGGCAGACAACAGCGTTGCCTTTACGCCTTGCTCCTTGAGGTAGTTAACCACCATGTTCGTGCTCATCACCTCACCCTGTGCCACAATGCTTTTCTCCTCAAAGCTCGTGAAAAGGTCTTTGGTAAAAGAACGTAAATAATCAAACTCTTCATGCAGAAAATCAGACGTCGCCTTTTTCCACTCTTCTGTGGAATAAAGCTCTTCCACGTGCTGCATGTATTTCTGTTCCAAGCGGTTTATAATCTCATTCGCGCCCTCTGGATTCTTTTTGTAAAGATAATTAGATATTTCTACAAGTGAATTTGTCGTACCGGACATAGCCGAGAGTACAACAAATACCGGTTCTCCAGACTTTGTTACAAGTGACGAGACATTTTTCATCCTCTCTGGCGAACCAACGGATGTGCCTCCGAATTTCATTACTTTCATATCTCTTGTTCTTTGCTATTTTAAGTCTCCGACTGGAACTTTACCGTTGCAATCAGAATCTTATATTATTATTCTATATTATTCTTTTCTATCAGCTTGCCATCCTGGCAGCAATATACAATACCTGGAAATTTGTCAATCATCGAAACGTTGTGGGTCGACATGATTACCGCTGTGCCCTTTTGGCTTATTTCCTTGAGAAGCTGTATAATGTTCGACGCCGTTTCAACATCGAGATTTCCCGTTGGCTCGTCGGCGATTATAAGTTTCGGCTTATTCAACAAGGCTCTTGCTATTGCTACCCTTTGCTGCTCTCCGCCAGACAACTGATGGGGCATTTTCTCGCCTACAAAGGGCATTCCGACAGCAGACAGGACTGCATTAATACGTTCGTCCATTTCCGTCTTGTCCTTCCATCCCGTAGCACGGAGCACGAACTTCAGGTTATCATATACACTCCTGTCATGAAGCAACTGGAAATCCTGGAATATTATTCCCATTTCCCTCCGTAGTGCTGGAACATGCTTGCGTTTCATCTTCATCAGGTTGAACTCAAAAACTTCAGCCTTCTCCGCTTCTTCTATATCCAGCTCACAATACATGGTCTTTAGCAGACTGCTTTTCCCTGAGCCTACCTTACCTATTATATAAATAAATTCGCCATCATCTGCATGGAAGTTTACATCTTTAAGAATACAGATATCTTCCTGACAGATGCTTACGTTTTCATAATTTATCAGCATAACCTTCTTTTTAGTGTTTTTTCCAACCGCTGCAATGCCTTTGCTCCAGCTCTTTTGCCACATCCTCTATGCGCAAGCCCTTTGAAGCGAGCAAAACGATGAGATGATAAAACATGTCTGACGCTTCATAAATCAACCTTTCGTCCGTCCCGTTCACGGCTTCTATCACAGTCTCAAGAGCCTCCTCGCCTACTTTCTGCGCCATGCGGTTCAGTCCGTCCTTAAACAAGCTCGTAGTATAAGACCCCTCCGGCATTTCCTCATGCCTGCGATTGATAAAGTCCTGCAGTTCAGAAAGAAACAGAAGAGGATTCTTCTCGTTTTCCTCTCCCCAACACGTGTCCGTACCCTTATGGCAAGCGGGTCCGTCGGGATGAACTTTCAATAAAAGCGTGTCGTTGTCACAATCCACCTTTATAGAAACTACATTCATGTAATTTCCCGAAGTTTCACCCTTCGTCCACAGTTTATTCCTGCTACGGCTAAAGAATGTCGCTTTACCGGAACTTACTGTCTTCTCATAAGCCTCACGATTCATATATGCAAGCATGAGCACCGTCTTGGTGTCGGCATCCTGCACTATTGCCGGAACGAGTCCACCCGTTTTATCGAAATCTATTTCCATACGCTATTAATATTCTAAATAGAGATAATTCAAATCGAGAGCAATACAAGCCAAACTTGTTTGGATTTATTGCCGAGATGCAGCTTATCTTATGCAAAGATAATGCAAATCGAGAGCAATATAAGCCAAACTTGTTTGGA
>DAIOXG010000500.1:0-1976 GCA_036758085.1 Prevotella sp.
CCGACGTATCGGCAATATCGTCTACAGCCTGAACGGCAAGAACCCCGGCTGGCAGCTGCATCTTCAGCGAGGAGAGTCCGTGTTTCAGTTTCGACCAGAAGGCATCCTTGTCTTCCACCTCATCGCCGAGCTGCACATACACGATAAGCATCCCGTCCATACTCTTCGATGTCGTCTTTGCCTTGTTCACTTCCTTAAAGCCGAAGACAAAGTTTTCTACCTGCCATGCCACCCGCTGCTCCACATCCTGTGAGCTCATGCCGGGGCAGACAGCCACTACGGCTCCCTGGCGCACGGTGAACACCGGCATTTCCTGTTTCGGCATGACGATGAGTCCGATGATACCCGTCAGCACAAGCATCCCGACGAGCATCATCACTATATTATGGTTCAGCAGAGCCGTCTCTATGAAATTGCGTTTCTTCTTTACCGTTTCCATATCTCATTATATTATTTAGATTCGGAAACCGGCGTTCCGTCGCAAACTTTCTGCATACCACCTATTATAATACGGTCGCCCTTCGACAGACCGCTGCGTATCTCCACGCCGCCCGGCAGGAAATCGCCTATTGCCACATTGCGGCGCTGCGCCTTCCCGTCGACCACTACCCATACGAACCGCGTATTGTCGGTGTCGAGCTCCACAGCCCCCATCGGTATTACTATTCTGCCGACAGAAGAAGCTGTTTGCTTTTCGATGCTCACGTTGCAGACCATGCCCGGCAGGAGGTGTGGGTCCGAATGGCTAAGGGTTAGGCGAACGGTGTACGTATGCGACACGGCATCGGCTGGTATTCCTTTCTCTTTTACTACGCCGTCCACTACGGCATTGCCTGCCGCGCCGACAACGACTTTCGCCCTCTCCCCTACACGAATATTCGAGATATCGCTCTCGGGAACGGAGAACACGACATCGGCATGCGACACATCGGCAAGTTTATACACCGGCTGGTCTGGCAGGACATTCATCCCCGTCTCGCCCGACTTACTTGTTATCACTCCGCTAAAAGGAGCGTAAATATTTGTATGCGACAGCTGTTCCCTTGATATACGTTCGGCAGATTCCGCCTGTCGCAACTTTGTCTCCACATCTACCCACTTGATTGCCGAGATTACACCTTCTTCATAGAGTTTCTTCATTCTGCGATAAGCATCCTGCGCCTGGCGGAGCGTCACTACCGTAGCATAATGGGCATCACGCAATGTCGTTGGAGATATTGTACCCAGGAGCTGTCCCTTTGCCACACGGTCGCCTTCGCTGAAGAGCAAACGCGTGATACGTCCGGGATTTTCAAAACTCAACACTGTTTCCACACTGGCTTCTACCGTTCCCACATAACTGGCGGACGTGTCGTAATCTCCGTCTACCACATCACGAACCTCTACTTTCACAGGAGCCACCTTCTCCTCTTTCTGTCTATCGCCACAGCTCATGAGGAAGAGAATGGTCAGCAACGGAACTATTATATTCTTCATAAAATATACCGTAATTTTGTTTTACCTAAATACCTTACCTTTACTTTCGATGCGCAAAAATAATTATTTTATAGTATAATCCGTCTAAATGGGAACACATTTTGATTGCTGTTTTTTACAATACAAACAAAAAAAGCGAAAAAAATATCAAACTGATATGGCATAAAGATAATATGAATGTATATTACATCATTCTTTGAATATACAGACCAAGTTATGCTGAAAGGCTGTAACAGTTATCTCACATCGAACGATACACACATTCACATCGAACGATACACGCATGCGTAACGAACGATACACACACTCATATCGAACGAAATGAGATAACTGTTTTAGCCTTTCGGAATGACTTCTACTGCTTCCAACTACAACATTTAATGGCAATCATGGAGACTCCAGTCGCAATACTTAACGGGAATTATGCATTTAAATAAGTTAAATGTATCCAATATATAAGGTATAAAAAATAAATGCATTATCTTTGCATAAGATAAGCT
>DAIOXG010000501.1:0-1975 GCA_036758085.1 Prevotella sp.
CATCCATAATTCGAATGCCTCCGCTCTGGAAGTTTCTCTTGGATTTATCTCTTTCTTCATAACATTCTTTATCCTTATAATTATTACTCTATCGGAATCCAAATTTCTGTTAGCAATTCCTCCGGAGCTGTTGTCTCCGGGTCGTTCAAGTAACGCTCAAACATCTGACAATGTTCCAACACTCCGCTTCCCAACTTCACCTTCTCGCCAGATGCAGGAAGGAGTTCACAATAAACCTTGGCGTTTACTTCTGCCAGATTCTCATACGGTCCTTGATAGCGGTAAACAAGAAAGCGACCGCCATAAATCGTAATGATGTTCACATCTATTCTACTCATTTCTTCCAATATAAAAATTAGGCTACGACTACCAAAGCCACTTCTGCACAGCCTTTAAGCGAAAATATGGTGTAAGTCCTATTGAATATAGAGCTATGCTGCATACTCAAGGTGCTAAATCAGCCTTTTGACAATATCATTTCACAAGTGCAAAAATACATAATAATATTGGTAGTTACAACAAATAGAGCTACCGCATGTGCAAAAAACATAGTTAAACGTTTGGAACTTTCAAGAAATACTGTTAGCTTTGTAAACGTAATTTAGAAGAAAGGAAGATAATGGAAACTATTAACATTCAATTGCAAGTAGCTACAACTGGCAAATATACACTTGACGAGTTTGTCGCCAAGATAAAGGATTATGCCGAAAAATTATCAAATACTATTTCTAAGCCAGCAAGAAGTTATCAAGAGTCCTATATGACGCAGGCAGAGCAGGAGGCTTATGTGTCGGAAAGCCTTAACCGTGCACTCGACCAGATGGAGGACCACAGAAAGAATGGAACTAAGCCGATGGATGCAAGGGAATTCTTGAGAAAACTTCGTGAAGAGGATTAGTATGGAAGTAAAGATAAATGTAGAAAAGGAGTTTGAACGACAACTTAGAAAATTAATTAAGAAGTATCGTTCTATAATTGACGATTATGATACTTTCCTTAATGAGTTAGAAAAGGATCCTTATCAAGGCAACAGTCTTGGCAGAGGTGTCAGGAAGGTAAGGATGGCTATAGCCAGCAAAGGTAAAGGAAAGAGAGGTGGTGCAAGGGTCATCACTTACAACCTTTACCAAGAAGAGGATGTTATTGTAATAGACTTGCTGACTATATACGACAAAAACGAAATCTCAAATATCTCCGACTTTATCACGTATTTGCTCAATGAGCGAAAAAATATATAATCTATTTATATCTTCAGTTTAATGTAAGTTCGGTCGTCGAAGCTTACGTTTCCTTCAACCAGTCCCTTGGTAGCAACAAATTCGCCTATGTTCTGTGGATCATCAATTAGATGGTGTGCCAAGGCTTTTTCGCTTTCTTTTAGTGTAGGTAGCAGAGTAGGGTAGCCGTCAGATGCAAGCACAACAGAATTTGATGCCTTGACAATGTGAGTGCCAGGCATATATATTGGTGTTCCGTCAATAACGGCATACTGTCGGTTTTGTCCCTCCAGCATAGCCTTTATCAGTTGAGGCTCAATAGTGCGTCGTGCATCTTTAGGCGACATACCATTCTTTATAAGTGCAGCACGTTGCATGGCAATCTCTTGTTCGTAAGGCTTGGAGTTGTCGTAATAAGTTCCGTCTATTATAGCTTGGCAGTCGCCCACCATCCACACTTCTTTCTTACTGTTGCTATATATAATGGCAGAAGCCGTAAGGCGTTCCTCTGGATGCTCTGCCATACGTTCCGTTATACCACGTTTGTCGTATTCTTCAGCAAAGCGAAGCGTTATGCCTCGGCAGAAGTCGTCCATGGTATAGTCGGCCGGCATCTGCTTGATATACTCGCTTATGAGCATCATGGCAAAGCGTCCGTTCTTCATCGAAGGGTCAAGCCTTGTAGGTGTCTTGCTTGTGCTGCCATCGATAACAGCAGCAAAGTCATTGGTTATGACAATGCCGTCCTCGCAGTCGGC
>DAIOXG010000502.1:0-1954 GCA_036758085.1 Prevotella sp.
GACACGAAAATAGGAGATAAACACCTATAATTAGTGTTTACCTCCTACTCGATTTCGCAGATATACTTTTGACCCCGGATATAGAACAAAGCCCTCGGACTGGGGATTGTATCGGAAAGAAACGAAAAGTGAAATTTCTTCTTTCCGTCAATCTTGTGCATGGAAGTTCGCATGGCATTGCTCACTCCGTCTTTGAGCCGAAGCGTGTAAGAACTCCTCATATAGCCGAAGCTATCCCTCACCTCCACCTTGTCAATTATCGGGTGTGGCTGGTAGCCACCAAACATATACGAGCCGTCCCAAAAGCCGACATAAAGCACATCGAAATATGCCGCTGACTTGTCACCCTCGCCCTTGCCAATGGCATAGCTCGCATTGCCTTGCGCTAAATCTCCTGCATCATAATCCACATCATCCCGAGAGCGAGAAGCCGATTGCCCCTCGTTCGATGGTCGCTGACCGATGAACGTGCCGCCAGAAGACGAACCCGAAGAGCCAGTGCCGTCAGCGGAAACAGTCCATGTTTCCCTGCTGCCCATCTCTCCGCAGTTGAGGAAAAGGCAGTTGCCGTACTTGTCATCAGTACCTTCTATCCATGCAGGTACGATTTTCAACTCAATGTCGTTCGCATCTTCATCAACATATAACTCGCCAAACTGATTGACAGGAAGAAGCCTATTGTAATACCTGTACCACTTGCTTCCGTTCATCTCGCTCACCAACTCCGACTTGTAACAATACATCACAAAGAAAGTGTCTATCTCATTGCAGTAGAACAGTTTGTTGCCGTCATTGTCCCATGGATAACCACGATAGAAGAACTCACTTGTGCCGTGTCCGCCATGCCCAGTGTATTTGTAGTAGCCGCTTATCTTCAGTTCTGCCGCCTTGTCGGTAAGTTCTTTGAGCGTATTGTAGATTAGTGCCTTTGACTTGTTGGCACGTATGAACCAGTCGCATGAATAGTAAGACCAAAGGAGCGCATCGTTATCGGCATATTTCATATTTGCCGAAGCGATGTACTTGCTATCGTCCTCTTGCGTAACCTCCGCCGTGTATGCGTCCTGCACCTTGTTAAGACATATCTCCCCTGCTGATTTGGCGAGAGAGTTTGAGAAGTGGAACTCAATACGCTTTCCCTTATGGTTGATGTCGAAGTCGCCAAAGAGAAAGTTTTCCAACTGCTCAAAGAACTCCGTCAATGTCCAATGTGGAAAGGCAATGGCGAAGTTCCACGCTGCCCATGCAGCCGGAAGCGTGTTGCAAATCAAAAGATATTTGTATTGCGACCGCTCCAGTTCCGAGAAATCGTAGGTATATCCCAACTGCTGGCAAATACGTTTTAGGATATAAAGCAAGTACGGCTGAAACGAGAGTGTCGCCCTGTTATCCTCGAAGCCAGTGATTGCATGAAGCGTAGTAGTAACGGCATTGCCATTGCTGTATATTATAGTAATCTTGTAATGCTCGTTAATATACAGCAATTTCTCTTAGTTAAAAGCGCAAAGCATCACCGTTGCAAAATTAACGGTGATGCTATAGTTTATAACGAATGTTAATTCCATTATTAAGAATGTGTATTCATTGCTATCTATTCGCAGGATTGTTAGTTCTTCTTCCAAGTATAGTTAAAACTTACGCCTTGACTTGAAGAACCATTCCATTTCATCGTATTGCCACTAACAACAATCGTTGCACTGAATGTGTCACCATATGTGTTCTTAGCTGATATTTTATTGCCGTTAAGCTCCCATGTGCCATTGCCGATAGAGCTTGCAGTAGAAGAGAACTTGCCATCCTCACTGATAGTAATAGACTCGCCAACCATATAACCGGTTATAGGTTTACCATCCACTTTATCTGTGCTTGCGGTACATGTCCATGTTCCAACTACTTCTTGCACATTGATGTCTTTGCTGCCGTCTCCGTCATCGTCACTACTACATGACGTAAA
>DAIOXG010000503.1:0-1953 GCA_036758085.1 Prevotella sp.
TATATTATGAACTTTCTGGCTTGCGTCTTGATGTTATAGAAAGCCTGTCGAAAGCAGAATTTGCAAAAAACTTTGTGAGGTAAAAGTTTTTTTCTTACTTTTGTAGGAGTATGGAAAAACTGACGAAACTATATACAGAATATACAGGCAGTAAACCTGTCGAAATACAGAAGATTGCGGGGGCTGGGAGCAACCGCGAGTATTACCGCTTTACAGCCGAAGACGGCAAGACTGTGATAGGTGTTGTGGGTACGAGCCGCGACGAAAACCACGCCTTTATCTATCTGGCACGACATTTCCGAGAGATGAAACTGCCCGTGCCACAGGTGCTGGCTGTTGCCGACGACGAACTGCGCTATCTGCAGACCGACCTTGGCGGTACGTCGCTCTACGATGCTCTCCGAGGCGGACGTGAGGCAGGCGGACGCTACAACCAGAGAGAGAAGCAACTGCTCGTGAACACCATCCGAGAGTTGCCGGCAATACAGATGCAGGGTGCCGTTGGCATAGATTGGGAGAACTGCTATCCGCAACCGGAGTTTGACGAGAACAGCGTGCTCTTCGACCTCAACTATTTCAAATATTGCTTTCTGAAACCTACGGAGCTTGACTTCCACGAACTCAAGCTTGAGGCAAACTTCCGTCTCTTTGCCAAGGACTTGACGGCAGAGAAGACAGACAGTTTTCTTTATCGCGACTTCCAGGCACGCAACGTGATGCTCGATTCGGACGGCAATCCCTTCTTTATAGATTTCCAGGGTGGCAGAAAAGGTCCGTTCTATTACGACCTCGCCTCCTTCCTGTGGCAGGCTTCGGCAAAATATCCGCATAAGCTGCGTCGCGAACTCGTTTATGAATACTATAACTCGCTGAAGAACTACATCGAGGTGCCGTCGGTAAGGCATTTTGTGGAAAGGCTCAGTCTGTTTGTCCTTTTCCGCACGCTACAGGTGCTCGGTGCATACGGCTTCCGTGGATATTTCGAGCGCAAGAAATATTTTATCGAGAGCATTCCTGCAGCAATCCAGAATCTCAGGGAACTGCTTCAGCTCAATGTGTTCCACTATCCGTATATGATGGATATGCTGAAGCGTTTAACGGAGCTGCCGCAGTTTGCCCCAAAGAAAGAAGAGGCAAAGATGCGTACCGATGGATTGAAGACCGACGAGAAGAATGTGTATGACAGTCATCCGCAGGACGGACCGGCAACCTTCTCGAAGTATGACGGACGCGGACCGCTCGTTGTTCGTGTGTTCAGTTTTTCATATAAAAAAGGAATCCCAGAGGACGAGTCGGGCAATGGCGGAGGCTATGTGTTCGACTGTCGCTCCACTCACAATCCGGGGCGCTACGAACCGTACAAAAAGCTCACGGGACTCGACGAACCCGTAATCCGTTTCCTTGAAGACGACGGTGAGATACTCACCTTTCTCGACAGTGTCTATAAGCTTGCCGATGCCCATGTTGCGCGCTATATTCAAAGGGGATTCACCGACCTGATGTTCTCGTTCGGTTGCACCGGCGGTCAGCATCGCAGCGTGTATTCAGCTCAGCATCTGGCGGAACACATCCACAAGAAATTCGGCATAGAGGTGAGGATTGTGCATAGAGAACAGGGTATAAAACAAGTGCTTCGTTAGTAATCCTCTTTAAGTCGCTAAAAAATAAAAATCCTTCACCTTTTGTATAAATATCTGATTATATGATATTTATGGTGAAGGATTTTTTTTATTGTCTCTATGTGTACCTGTAACTCACATAGATAATTTATAAGTAGCTTATTTAGCCTGCATTATTCATAGAATGAAATAAGATAATTTATACTGTATATTATGGGAAGTTTTTTTTAATAAAAAAACTGCAAAACGACACCGGGCGATAAACATAAAAAACATTTCCACTCGCATATATAGGATAATGTCTATTGGCTAAGACAAAGTTGTAAATGTAATG
>DAIOXG010000504.1:0-1927 GCA_036758085.1 Prevotella sp.
TTACTTGTCGGATTAGATTAAGCGTTGCTTCTGTCAATCCAATTCTGTACCTCGTCGAGTGTAGGTTTCTCGTATCCCAGCTTGTATTTCTTGTTGATTTCTCCAATCTTTTGCTGTAGACCTTGAGTCTTTTCTCCCTTGATGTCAGAAATCAGGTTAAATCCGGCTTTTCTCATTACGTAAACCCAATTTTCGCTTACTCCGATTTCTTCCCATTCTTTTATTGAGCTCTGTGGCATTTTCTTCTCCGGTTTCATTTGCGGGAAGAACAGAACTTCCTGGATGTAAGTTTTTCCAGTCATGAGCATAACGAGACGGTCTATACCAATACCGATACCGCTTGTAGGCGGCATTCCATATTGTAGGGCGCGCAAGAAGTCTTTGTCGATAATCATAGCCTCGTCGTCGCCCTTGTCAGCGAGTTTCATCTGGTCTATAAATCTTTCCTCCTGGTCGATAGGATCGTTAAGCTCCGAGTATGCATTAGCAAGCTCCTTACCGTTCACCATAAGCTCAAATCTTTCGGTCAGTCCCGGTTTAGATCTGTGCATCTTAGTCAGTGGCGACATTTCTACAGGGTAGTCCGTAATGAAGGTAGGCTGGATGAAAGTTCCTTCGCAGAATTCTCCGAAGAGTTCGTCAATGAGCTTTCCCTTACCCATAGTTTCGTCAACTTCCATACCCTTTTCTTTGCAGAAGTTTCTGATTTCCTCTTCAGATTTTCCGTTGCAGTCGAATCCTGTCTTTTCCTTGATGGCGTCGAGGATAGGCAGGCGTCTGTATGGTGCCTTAAAGCTTACGATGTTTCCGTTGATTTCGCGTTCCGGTTTTCCGTTGACTGCAATACAGATTGTTTCCAGCAGTTTTTCGGTGAACGACATCATCCAGTTGTAGTCCTTATACTGTACGTAAAGCTCCATACAGGTGAACTCAGGGTTATGGTTTCTGTCCATACCCTCGTTTCTGAAGTTCTTTCCTATTTCGTACACTCCCTCAAAACCGCCAACAATAAGTCTTTTAAGATATAGCTCTGTTGCAATACGCATATACATGTCTTGATTGAGCGCATTGAAGTGAGTGATAAACGGGCGTGCAGATGCTCCTCCTGCGATACTTTGCAGGGTAGGGGTCTCAACTTCTGTGTATCCGGCTTCGTCAAGTACGCATCGGAGAGTTCTCAGTACGGTAGCGCGCTGCAAGAATGTTTCCTTAACGCCGTCGTTCACGATAAGGTCAACATAGCGCTGTCTGTAGCGCAGTTCCGGGTCGTCAAATTTATCGTAAGCCACACCGTCTTTGTATTTTACAATAGGTAATGGTTTCAAGCTTTTCGACAGTAGAGTCAGTTCCTTAGCGTGTACAGAAATTTCTCCTGTTTGTGTGCGGAAGACGAATCCCTTGACTCCGATAAAGTCACCTATATCCATGAGTTTCTTAAACACGGTGTTGTATAGGTCTTTATTTTCGTCCGGGCAAATCTCGTCTCTTGCTATGTAGACTTGTATTCTTCCTTTAGAGTCTTGGATTTCAGCAAATGATGCCTTGCCCATCACTCTTCGTCCCATCATTCTGCCGGCGATAACCACCTGTCTCGGTTCGTCCTCGTCTTTAAAGTTTTCTTTAATGTCCGTGCTGAATGCATTTGTTGGATACTCAGCAGCAGGATACGGGTCTATACCCATATCTTTTAGAGTCTGTAGACTTTGTCTGCGAACTATCTCTTGTTCGCTTAGTTCAAGAATATTCATTATATATTTTATTATTGTTATTTCTAATGATAAAACCTGTGTCTTTTGTTCTTATGCAAAGGTAGTGCAAATCGAATGCAATAGAATCCAAAATTATTTGGATTTATTGCTGAGATGCAGCCTATCTTATGCAAAGGTAGTGCAAATCGAATGCAATAGAATCCAAAATTATTTGGATT
>DAIOXG010000505.1:0-1920 GCA_036758085.1 Prevotella sp.
AGATTTTATATTATATAAAAAATCCCTTGACCCTTCAATCATAGGAGGGTCAGGGACGGGTTAGTGTCGCTGACGACGAACTGAAACTCTTGCAGACGAAGAGCCTCCAGATGATGCCGACGAAGAGGAGCGGCGAGACTTCTTGCTCACACTCGTTGAAGAAGAAGATGACGAACCGCCGGCACGGCGGTTGCGACGCGTCTTTTTCTTACCCTTCACATCCTGTTGCGCCTTAGCCACGCTGTCGAGAGAATCCTTCAGCTGCTGATTACCCCAAAGGTTCTTCTCAAAAGCAGCAAGCTCGCCCTCAATGCGTTTCTGTTCCTTAGTCATGGCAGAATCCGTCTTGCAATACTGTGCAAGAGTCTTGCCGAGCATATTTGTAGTCTTGTATATCTTTCCGCGATACATGTTCTTGGTGAAATAATCATCAAGCGTCATCGTGGCAGCATTGTTCAAGTCGCTTGTCATGATAATCTGCTTGCTCAGATAAGGAGCCACATCATCATATTTCACCCAAAACAGAGGATAAGTCTGGGGAGCATCCCCGAAATCGTCCTCTCTCGACATTATCGGGCAGAGTGCAATTACCTTAGTATGGAAAGTAGCCGTACGCTGGTCGTAGTAGGCACATTCCTTAATATAATACGACTTTACCTCCTTCGACGGTATATCGCTATTGTCGATATTAATTCCGTTTCCCTTTTTCTCGTAATAGATATGGTAATTGTCGAGGAAAGCGAGCGGTTTAATCTTCGAAGCGTCGTTAAACACCTCGTTGCCGTCGAGCCGATACTCATAGCAGTTAATCTTGCCACGCATCATAAGCTTGAAGAGATAGGTAAAGAGGTTCATCTGCGACCCCACCGCCTCTACCGGATAATACAATCCGGCATTAGCCTCATCGGTAAGGCTGACAGTACGGTAAATGTCACGCCGCCACACTACATCCTCTTCCATCGGAGCAGCGGTAGGATATGAAATCTGCGCCCTTGTAGTGATGTTCTGAGCATTCGATGTCGACTGACTCGCCTGCTGTCTGCGTCGTGCGGCAGGCTGTGCACTCATTGTCTCGGCGAGGCATGCCGCAAGTATTATTAGCAATATCTTCTTCATATTGTATTTTGTTTTCTATTCTTTATTTCACTATAACTTCCATCGATGCCGGCAGTGTACGTTTAATTCCGTCAGGTCCGACAGCCGTTACGCGGCTGATATAGAAGCGTCTGTTGCGCGATAGTCCGCGGAACGCATCCTTCTGCCTCTGCGAGAAATGTGCGCCAGCTGATGCCATAGGCACCGCATTACCCATATTGTCGAAGAAAACAGTTTCGAAGCTCAACACCTTAAACTGAATATCGAGCAGTCCGTCGTCGATAGCTGCGCTAACGCCTTCAGCTCCCATCAGCGAAGCCTTGGCGAGTCCACCACCGCGATAACGGTTTGTTCCCAAGGCGAGATAAGCCGTAGGGTCAGGCAGTTTGCGCACATGGAAAGTAAACTGTCCCACCTGTCGTGCCTGACCAGTAGAGAGCGACTGTACGCTGATGGTAACATCCCTTCCAACAGCAGCCGGACGTGCGATATACTTGCCCGGTCCGACGGGCTGCAGCGTACCTCCACTCATCGTTGCAGACACTTTATTAAGAGGAACACCCGGAATGCTGATGCTAATAGGATTAGTGTATCCGGCATAGAGCACATTCATGAGATCAGCCGAAACCGTGGCACTCGGGTCAACAACGGTATACTTCTGTGAGAAGTCTCGGCGTATAACATCGCCCCTTCCGTTCATCATCGTAATATATCCCGTGAGGTTGAACTCACCCGTTCTGCCGGTAACGATTTCGTATGTATTGTTACGAAGATTCATCTGTCTGCCACCAATAAAAATCTTAGGCTGCTGCGTAGTGTCAACAG
>DAIOXG010000506.1:0-1898 GCA_036758085.1 Prevotella sp.
TGAAAGCGTACCGGTTCAAATCCGGTATCCCCCACCAAATGAATTTATAAATAAGGAGAGGTTTTATGTTTAGGCAGAAAGTTTGTCAAACGATGATGACTTCGGAAGCTGCTAATAACTTCTTCCAGCACATAACGGGTAACGATTGGAATGGAGATGTGAGCTTTGTCTCTACCCTCCGAGCCTTAGTTGCTCCCAGAATGCAGGAAGGTGAGCGGCTGAATGTTGTGTTCGGTTCTACAAGATATTCGGCACGGGAAATTTCCGGCGTTCCTGCAAAGAATGCCGTCAGAGCCATATTTAACGCCAACGCTTGGGATGCAGGAACCATTATGGTTCACACCATTGCAAACCAATCTCAAGAGGATAACTATGCGAGTCTTGAACTGTTGAAGAGCACATTTGAGTCTACCTATCCCGGATGGCATCGCCTCGAAAAGGTTACGGACTTCTTCCGTAAAAAATTCTATGCCCTTTGCTTTATCCACCCGGAAACGAAGCGAGTAGCTCTCTTCATAGACAATCTGGATTTACCCAAATTGCATTATCTTCAGTGTGCGGTTTTTGCGTTTCTCCCGTGGTATTTCGACCCCGAAAAGGGCGTTTCGGAAGAAGAGATGGCGCTTATCGAATCGCTCAGAGATAAATCTTCTTCAAAGTATGAAGCGTGTATCGCAAGAATTGCGGAAAAATATGATTTCAAAACAGCCCGTGTTCGCCAACTGCTTGCAGGGTTTGAAACGAGATTCGAGCGTAGAAAGTGCGAAGAGCTCAGAGAAAGCATCTCTGTAATTGACTCGGAAATCGACAGACTGAGCGAGGCGATTTCCAGCTATCTCAGACAGCGCCGGGATAGCGAGACTACACTCCTTGGTTTGGAACTGAAAATCGAGCAGGATAATGGCGGCGAGTCGGAAATTATGGATTACTTCCTGAGCAACGACAAGTTAATCCTCGAAAGCGTGACAAACTCCAAGATGGTCTTTGTGGTAAGAGCAAATTGCGAGTATTTTGATGAGGATATGGCAAAATCCATCATCGATAAGCCTGAAAGCTACGTATACAGACCATCCGGCAGAGCTTGCAATAATTATATCCAGAACGAGGATATGAAGCGACTCATGTATGCAATCTTTATCGACCAGACTGTGAAACTGCGTTTCTGCGCAGCGTATAGCTTCGACATCGGCGGTCGAAGTGTCAGAGGAGTTAGCCAGTATAACTATAGCGCCGAGTGCGCTGGATATATGCCGAATACGCATATCGACAGATTCTCTTGTATGGGAAGTTATCAGAATACTATCAACAGAATGCTGAAAGAAAACGACTACATCAGCGCAATCGAACAGTGTGTTGCCTCTTGCAAAAGTCTGAACTTTGCAGACAGCACGGTTATGAGCGAGTTTATGTGCCGTATGTACGGGCTTCAGGGGCATACCAATGTGAACAACAGATGTTTGGAACTGCCCAACGGACAGATTGTTACACCGAAAGAAGCAGCTGATTGGTTGAGAGAACAGGAGTGTGGCGGCAATGAGTAAGAATATCAAAATCACAGATGAGAGTCTTAATGAAGTGCGCAAGGCTTTTGAGGAAGCCTTATCCACAGGGAAGTTCTCCGACGGGAAAATCACTTTCACAAAAACTCTCGGCATCGTCAATCGAAAGGCTACCGTTTTCTTCACCGAGCTTGCTTGGCTCAAGATGCAGACTCTCATTCGAGAGTTTGATAAAGAGGTTGCTTGGCACGGTATCGCCAAGCGCGGAGAAGACGCTTCCAAGGACGAATATTACATAACGGATATTCTGGTGTATCCGCAGGAAGTGACGGGAGCCACAGTGAGCACCGACCAAGAAAAATACCAGATGTGGCTTATGAACCACGATGATGAGGTTTT
>DAIOXG010000507.1:0-1892 GCA_036758085.1 Prevotella sp.
TGCAAAAATACAACTTTTTTATCAATTGTTGTATTATTTTTTGTATTTTCGC
This sequence comes from Prevotella sp., assembly GCA_036758085.1. GTDB lineage: Bacteria > Bacteroidota > Bacteroidia > Bacteroidales > Bacteroidaceae > Prevotella. The sequence continues at coordinate 53 of DAIOXG010000507.1, forward strand.
AGTTGAAAACCTATTTATATAAATAATAGGACAAAATTTGATGTAAAGAAACGATTAAGTGAGTGCAATGAAAACCTGTTTTCAGGTTTGCCTGACGTGAGTTTTTTATGTTGAAGCTTTAACTCTCATTACAATAGCATTATGAATAAGTTCAGCTTGTCAGAGAACCATCATTGGCGGAAAATATGCAGCAGAATGGCGCTTGTCGTCATTTCCGTTGCGATTATCGTATGCTTTATTCCGCGCAACAGCGGACCGCAATTCCGCTATGATGTAGGAAAACCATGGATGTACGGGTCGTTGATTGCAAAGTTTGACTTCCCGATATACAAAACCGATGAGGCTATAAAGGAAGAGCGCGACAGTCTGTTGCGCAGTTTTGAACCTTATTATAATTTCAGCTCCGATACGGAGAGCCGGATGATAACAAAGTTCTTCGAAGATTTCCGTAACGGCATTCCGGGTATGCCGAAGAATTTCACTTCGGTTGTAGCCGACCGTATCCATCAATTGTATCAGACGGGAATAATGGGCACTCCGGAATACTCCGCCTTGGCAAAAGACACTTCGGCGGTGGTAAGGCTTGTCGACGGCAAGCTCGCCACGAACGTTAAGGTGTCGGGCCTGTTGTCTACCATGGGAGCTTACGAGCAGCTTTTCCACGACGAGACTCTTGCCCCGCACAGGGCTTTGCTGCAGCGTTGCAATCTGAACGAATATATAGAGCCTAATGTGGTTTACGACAGGGATAGAAGCGAAACGGAGCGTAATGACCTGCTCGGACAGATACCGCTGGCAAGCGGTATGGTGCTTTCGGGGCAGAAGATAGTAGACCGTGGCGAGATAGTCGACGACTATACTTACCGCGTGCTCAGTTCGTTTGAAAAGGAGACGCAGCGACGCAGTGCATCGACCCGGGCTATACCGTCAACAATTGCCGGTCAGGTAATTTTCGTGTCGCTCTTCATCGTGCTCTTCACCATGTATCTCGGACTCTTCCGCAAGGACTATTTCGGCAAGCCGCGCAGCATCGCCATGCTCTATACCATGATAACGATATTCCCGATACTCGTATCGCTGATGATAGAGCATAATATCTTCAGCGTTTATGTGCTGCCGTTTGCCATAGCGCCGATATTCATCCGTGTCTTCATGGATTCCCGCACGGCATTCCTTGCCCATGTCGTCATGGTGATGCTTTGTGCAGCGGCAGTGAAATACCAGTATGAGTTCATCATCGTGCAGCTCGTTGCCGGTCTGGTCGCCATATATTCGTTGCGCGAACTGTCGCAGCGCGCTCAGCTGTTCCGTACGGCAGTACTTGTCGCCCTGGCATGTTGCGTGGTGTATTTCGCCATGCAGCTGATGACCGACAATACCTTCTCTACCGTAGACAACAGCATGTATAAGTATTTCATCATCAACGGCATACTGCTCCTTTTTGCTTATCCTCTGATGCTGATAATAGAGAAGACCTTTGGTTTCATCTCTAATGTAACGCTTATCGAACTCTCTAACACGAGCAAGGATTTGCTCCGCCGCCTCAGTGAGGTAGCTCCCGGAACGTTCCAGCATTCTATCATGGTGAGCAATCTTGCCTCGGCAATTGCCGAGAAAATCGGTGCCAAGGCGCAGCTCGTCAGAACGGGAGCCCTTTATCATGACATCGGCAAGATGCAGGATCCGGCATTCTTCACCGAAAACCAGAATGGCAACAACCCTCTGGAGAAGATGAACCGTGTCGATGCCGCGCGCATCGTTATCAGTCATGTGCCGGAGGGCTTGAAACTGGCGGAGAAATACAATCTGCCGAGTGTCATAAAGGATTTTATCAGTACGC
>DAIOXG010000508.1:0-1890 GCA_036758085.1 Prevotella sp.
CGGCAACCGTTTCGAGGAGATAATGGCAGCCTTCGGCGACCGTCCTAAGGTTCGCATCATCCGAATGAGAAAAGTGCCGTTTGTCGATTCTACCGGTATCCACAACCTTACTAACCTCTGCGGAATGAGCAAGAAGGAGGGCATACAGGTTGTTCTCTCCGGTGTCAACCCCGGTGTTCATGCAGCCCTTGAAAAGGCTGGTTTCTACGATTCTGTCGGCAAGGAGAATATCTGCAGCCACATCAACCTGGCTCTCGAAAGGGCTAAGGAGATTGTTGGCGAAGCTTAATTCTATGAATTAAACTTTTGCTGTCAGGTAAAAATTGTTAGGCAACCAACTTTTTTACACGTTTTCTGCTATTTCTTATCCCGAACTGGGGTATAGAGCTACATTTTATCATAAAAATTAAAAATTTTTTTCGTGCATTTTACCCTCACACCCTCACACCGGCATGACAACTCATTGAACAACAGAGTGTTGAGTGTGTGAGGGTAAGTGTGAGGGGTAGACATTTACCCCTCACACCCCTCACCCTCACAAATTTCCTCATATCCCCCACTCTTCACTGCAAATGACCTGAAACGAAACAGATAAAGCAGGTCTTGAAATTCCTTTTAGTTAGAACAGGAGCCTCAATGACTGCAATTGCCTCCATTATACAATAGTGGCACCAAAAGTGCAGCAATGCTGCACCTTTGGTGCAGCATTGAGATACCGATAGCGTTTGGTACAAACAGCTACTTCATACGAGGAGAAGACAATTCATGACAATCGGCAACGCCCAAAACTTCAATAATAAATATCCATTCTCAAAAAAAATAGGACAAAAATCATTTCCTACAAGTTGAGTTCTGATTATTTACATTATCTTTGCATAAAATACTAATAAAAACAAAAACATATTATGAAAAGTATTCTTGAAGGACGTCCGGGATTGAAAGCTGAAGTGGAGAAAATCGCTGAGGTTGCCGGATATCTGTGGCAGAACGGATGGGCTGAGCGTAATGGCGGCAACATCACAGTAAACGTAACTGAGTTTGTTGACGACGAAATCAAGGCAATGCCGGCTATAAGCGACGTAAAGCAGATTGGAGTAACTCTACCAGCTCTGAAAGGCTGTTACTTCTATTGCAAGGGAACCGGCAAACGTATGCGCGACTTGGCTCGCCGCCCGATGGACAACGGTAGCGTGATACGTATTCTCGACGACTGCGCCAGCTATGTAATCATTGCCGACAACGCCGTAATGCCTACAAGTGAGCTGCCGTCACACCTTACCGTTCATGCACACCTTATCGAAACAGGTTCTGCATACAAGGCTACGGTCCACACTCATCCTATTGAGCTCGTGGCAATGAGCCATAACCGTAAGTTCTTGGCTAAAGACGTGCTTACAAATATCTTGTGGAGCATGATTCCTGAGACAAAGGCATTCTGTCCGTTAGGTCTCGGTGTCGTACCTTACGAGTTGCCTGGTTCTAATACTCTTGCCGATGCTACTCTGAAAGAGCTTGAGGACTATGATGTAGTGCTGTGGGAGAAGCATGGCGTATTTGCCAAAGGACTCGACGTGATGGATGCTTTCGACCAAATCGACGTGCTCTCAAAGAGTGCAAAGATATATATCGACTCTAAATGTATGGGCTTCGAACCGGAAGGTATGAGCCAGGAGCAAATGGCTGAAATGACAAAAGCCTTCAATTTGCCTAAATAAAAACTGCGGAAATTCCATTTACTCCCGAAAGCAGCTGTCTTTCGCGGCTCTGGAATGGTAGGATATAAAATAAAGCGGACTGTAGCCAACAGATAACGGCTCAGTCCGCTTTTTATGTTTTGGAAATTAAAGTTTCTGATTTATTTCTTCCCCTCCCCCGCCTCCCCTTTCAGGG
>DAIOXG010000509.1:0-1890 GCA_036758085.1 Prevotella sp.
TCTTTTACGCCCTCAGCCTTCTGAAGCTTCGTAACGTCTACAATTTCATAATCTGTCATATCTCAATGTTTTTTTAATCTTATGTCTACTGCTGTATAGGCGGCGTCAATCCGCTATTTGCACTAATCTGCATTTCCTGCCAACTGAATATTTCAAGTCTCGTTATGACCGGCTTCAAGTATGCAGTCAGCTTATCCTGCTTCATCCAACCGCTAAAGTAGCAGCGTGGCATCAGCATCACTTCCGTACCCTCAAGCAGCAAGATATTACTTTGCATATTATCCTTGATTTTAGCATCAGCAGGTATATACGGCCCGGTAGCAACATTTGTAAGTTTGCCATTCTCAGCAAGAGGCCACTCCTTTGTAAAATAGACACCATCTGCAGCTTTTGTCAAATCCAAATTATTACCAAAACCTCTACGTGAGTCATCATCCGAAACAATTGCGCCATCGACACGTGGAGCACTGTACAGATACAGATGCGTCAATTGTGTAAAGCCCAAATTCTTTGACACCAACGTACCGGGTTGAGCATATTTACCGAACAGCAATCTATCATTTGCTTCCGAGCTCGCGACATTAAAATCAAGACTATATGTGCCTTTACTGCTTGTATACGTCTTTTTCTTAATATACGGTGCTGCCAAATTAGCTCCCCTCACATCTATCCACTCTGTGAATGTCATTGATGCTTTCTGCATGCTTATTTTTGCCAGACCCGCAGGGCCTAAGTCATACAGCATATTGCCGGCGTTGTCAAAATATTGCATCACAGCATATCCGTCGCTATTTACACCGAACTTGATGTTAGGCACACCGGCACGACCGAGCACCGCAATCATGCCGCCCTCGATTTTCACAGCCGCTTCCGCGCCCTCCGTTTCAAGCCGTTGCGCCTTTACCAGCGAGGCGTTCAATCCGTTCTCGTCAAACACAGCCACCTCCTGTCCCGAACGGGTGCGGAACCTGGTATTATCCGCCGTCATCGTAATCTGCTTGCTGTCGATGTCGATGCCTGCTTCAAGCAGCTTCCCCGCCACGCTCTTGTCTTCAACGTAGCCCGTCTTCGTCGCACGATACTCAGTCACCGTAGCGCCATACTCCAGCTTAGGCTGAGATATGTAGAGGTCGCAACCCTTCATACAGCGTATCTGCACGTATTTAGGCAGATTGCTGCCAACAACACGCCAGTGCACCCAATAACGTTTCCATACATAGTCTTCCTTAAACTCCACCTGCGCATTGCCGTTCACTCTGTCCAGCACCTCGACGAACACCTTCTCTGTAGTGTCGCTTTTGTAGAAGTAAGCAGTAAACTGACCGCCCTTATTGCCCTTTGCCATAAACGAGAGCATATAGTCTTGGCCCTGCTTTACCACATCAGCGCCTAATCCCCATTCCAGCATATCAATTGAATTAACGTTAGTTGCAGCTCGTATGTCGGTATTCAGCGTCTGGAAACCTTTATATGACTGTCTGTTTATCTCATCGTCGCTGTTGTCACGAGGATGCAGAGCACTATAGCTGCCGTCTCTTACCACCAAGTTGCCACCTTGCACAAGCGTATCAGTATTATCCAGCAAATTGCCCCCGATATACTCAAAGTCCTCTGGCGACATAGACCAGCCGATGCCGTCGCCCTCGACCAACATAGGTTGACAAAACCAGGCATTAGTAGTAACTCCTTCCGTCTTGTTGTTAACCCAGAAATTACACTCGATGAAGTCGTATGCCGTATTACCGGTATTGAATGTGAATGAGCAGAACTGCCACTCATTTGCTTTATTGATTTTGAATGTTTCAGAAAATCCATCACCCGTGCGAGGCGCACCCGTTGCCTTTGCTGCCCAACATATTTCAATGCGAGCGATAGGATCAGTTCTGTCAC
>DAIOXG010000510.1:0-1867 GCA_036758085.1 Prevotella sp.
TTACGAGCTTCAGGTTGGTCAGCCACAGGTTATCTACAAGGAGATTGACGGAGTGAAATGCGAGCCTATCGAGGAGTTGACAATCAATGTTCCGGAGGAGTTTGCAAGTAAGATGATTGATATGGTAACACGCCGCAAGGGCGAGATGACATCAATGCAGAATCTTGGCGACCGTGTGGATATCGAGTTCGACATTCCTTCGCGCGGTATCATCGGTTTGCGTACCAACGTATTGACAGCCAGTCAGGGTGAGGCAATCATGGCACACCGCTACAAGGAGTATCAGCCATACAAGGGCGAGATTACCCGTAGAATGAATGGAAGTATGATTGCCATGGAGACAGGTACTGCATATGCTTATTCTATCGACAAGCTGCAAGACCGCGGTAAGTTCTTCATCGATCCGGGAGAGGAAGTTTACGGTGGAGAGGTTGTCGGTGAGCATGTTCACGACAACGACCTCGTGGTAAACGTTACAAAGGCAAAGCAGTTGACCAATACCCGTGCCAGCGGTTCCGACGACAAGGCACGTATTGTGCCGCGCACGGTGCTCTCTCTTGAGGAGGCACTTGAGTATATCAAGGAAGACGAGTGCGTAGAGGTTACTCCAAAGAGCATGCGTATGCGTAAGCTCGTGCTCGACCACCTGGAGCGCAAGCGTATGAATAAAGATTAAACTGATTGATTATTTTTTTAACGATAATGGGTGTGAATGGCTTTGATGCGGTTCACGCCCTTTTTGCTACATGAGAACAATGACTCCACTAAACAGAAGAATCCTTAATATCGCCCTGCCGGCAATTGTCAGCAATATCACTGTGCCGCTTCTCGGACTCGTAGACGTGTCTATCGTTGGGCATCTCGGGTCGGCGGCATATATTGGGGCAATAGCAGTAGGCGGAATGATTTTCAATGTTATATACTGGCTGTTCGGCTTTCTTCGTATGGGTACGAGCGGTATGACATCACAGGCTTTGGGACAGAGAAATCTTACGGAAGTAGTCCGTCTTCTTGTCCGTTCGCTCGGTGTCGGTCTGTCGGTGGCGTTATTGTTGGTGCTGTTGCAGGTCCCGTTACGCGAACTTGCTCTCTATATCATGGAGCCTACGGCAAGCGTGAGGCATTATGCTGTGGTATATTTCGATATCCTTATATGGGGAGCACCGGCTATGCTGGGGCTGTATGGTTTTACGGGGTGGTACATCGGTATGCAGAATTCCAGACTGCCGATGTTTATTGCCATTATGCAGAATGTAGTAAATATCGTTGCCAGTTTATGTCTTGTCTTTGGTTTAGGCTTGAAAGTGGAGGGTGTAGCCTTGGGCACTCTCATTGCGCAGTATGCAGGATTCCTCTTTGCCGGGCTGATGTGGTTTTTCCGATACCGGCGGCTGGGTAGGCATTTCAGAGGTGAAGGACTGTTCGGCTGGAGCTCCATGAAACGTTTCCTTGAAGTGAACCGAGACATCTTTTTCCGTACGCTTTGTCTTATCTGCGTAATGCTGTTCTTCACGTCTGCCGGTTCATGGCAGGGAGAGACGGTGCTTGCCGTTAACACTCTGTTGATGCAGTTTTATATGATATTCTCTTATTTCATGGACGGCTTTGCGTATGCCGGCGAGGCGATAAGCGGAAAATACTATGGGGCAGGCAATGGGGCGATGCTCCATGATGCCGTGAGAAATCTGTTCGGCTGGGGAACGGCGATGATGGTGATATTCACCTTATTATATATAATAGGTGGCAATGCTTTCCTGTCGTTGCTCACAGATGAACGGCATGTCGTGGCGGCAGCCCATGAATATTTTTATTGGGCTTCGCTGATGCCGGTTGCCGGTATGGCGGCATTTATATGGGACGGCATATT
>DAIOXG010000511.1:0-1855 GCA_036758085.1 Prevotella sp.
GCGCTCCTTCTCTTTTTCCAGCATCGCCCGCAGCTTATCCGATTTTTCGCTCATAGTTGAACCCTCCATTTCATTTTGAAAGTCGCCCAAAACCGGACAGGTATTTCTGCCAGTAGGACGAGTGAATATCAGCATACTTTATGGGGTCTCCGGCAGACACCATCTTGCCGTTTCCAAGGTAGTAGAGTAGGAAAGTGCCGCCTTATCGTATTTCTACGACAGGTTTGCACAGACCTCTCCCAGAACCGTGCTTGCGCCTCTCAACGCACACGGCTCCCCATTTTTTGCTCCATTTCAAAAGTCATTCCGTTTTAGTTCCATGATGAATTCTCATGTGGCATTTGTGGCACACAACGATTGTCTTGCGCCTCTTTGCCAGCATGACTTTCTCCCAATCAGCTTTACCTTTCAGGTTTTTGACCTTGTTTACATGGTGGATTTCATAGCTATCGCTGTCTGTACAGCCGCAGACTTCACAGACTTTGGCCTTCAGACGTTCCTCGAAGGAGGTTGTGTTGTGCGAATAGCGATACGCCAAATCGGGCACTTTTTCCGTCAAATCTTTGCCTTTGCAATCGCTGTACTTAGCGAACATCATACGGCGTTTTCCCTTTTTGGTTTCATACGGAACACCCCATGCGCCAGTCCCATCTCTGTATTCATAACGAACCTTAGAAATTCGGGAGCGATGCTTGTTTGCGAGTGTTTTCAGACAGCTGTATTCCATCAGATAGCCAAAGTAAACGAGCTTGTTGAAGTTGCTTGCAATGGCATAATAGTTACAGAGCCCTCGGAGTTCCGCATTATAAATCATTACGATTTCCAAATCCGTGCGGTTCAGCAGAATGGGGCGATGAATAGGAATCAACCTCTTTCCATCCCTTTTAGCGATGCTATGGGACAGTAAATAGGTCTCCACCTTATCTTTCAGTGGAATATTGAGTTCCACTTTGTTGTTCATAGTGCGCATTTTTCGTTTTCCAGAGCGTTTGACACTGGCATCTCTGCGCACCCGAACATCAAAACCAAGGAATCGGGCAGGAGTATTGCTGTGCGTAATGAGGGTCTTTTCTTGACTCAACTCCATTTTCAGAGTGTCCCGGACAAAATCCGTGAGTTTTGCCTTAATCGCTTCGCATTCCTCTCTTGTCCCATTGACTGCAATCAGAAAGTCATCTGCATAGCGAACATATTTCAATCGCTTATCGGTACACGCTTTTGCAGGTGTCCGAAATAACTGCTTTGTCAGTTGCTTGTGCTGAGCAATCAGCTGCTCCCGCATTGTTCCTTCAGCTTTCTTGATTTTCTCATGCAGTGCATCTCGTTTGTGTCTTATCGCGTTGTATTCTTCCGTAAAGTTTCTCGGATTGTATCCGTGGTCAAATTCCTTCTTCAGCTGCGTGATATACCTGTCCAGTTCGTTCAGGTAGACATTCGCAAGAATTGGGGAAATGATTCCACCCTGCGGGCATCCGCTATAGGTTTCATGGAAATCCCAGTCTTCCATATAGCCGGATTTCAGAAACATACGAATCAGGTTCAGAAAACGAGCGTCCTTGATTTTTCGGTTCAGCACACCAATCAGCGTGGAATGGTCGATGTTATCAAAACATCCCTTGATGTCGCCCTCAATGAACCACTTTGCTCCGGTAAACTCATGCTTAATCATGGCAAGTGCCGTGTGGCAGCTTTTGCCCGGTCGAAAGCCGTGGGAATAGATAGAGAAAATTGGCTCATAGATGGCTTCCAGAATCATACGGATAGCTTCTTGCACCAGCTTGTCAGCGAATACAGGAAGTCCCAGCGGGCGCAGCTTGCCGTTCTTCTTTTGAATATAGGTTCTGCGTACCGGCTT
>DAIOXG010000512.1:0-1854 GCA_036758085.1 Prevotella sp.
AAGAATGAAAAATATTTTAATGAAGAATGAAAAATGAAGAATGAAGAATGAAGAATGCGAGTTACCTTTTCCTTTTACAAGAAAGAGTAATCCGCATTCTTCATTTCGCCAAGCGACAGCAAAGCAATTCTTCATTCTTCATTTATTTAGTACGCTTCCTTGTCGCCGCGTATTACATTATAGACGGTGCGGTAGATGATATATAGGTCGAGTCCTATCGACCAATGCTCGATATACCAGATATCTCCCTCTACACGTCCTTCCATCTGGGAGAGCTCCTTGGTCTCGCCACGGAAACCCGTAACCTGGCTCCAACCCGTTATTCCCGGTTTCACGAAATGACGGATAAGGTATTTGTCGATAAGCTTTGAATATTCCTCGGTATGCTTGAGCATGTGAGGACGCGGACCGACGATGCTCATGTCGCCCTTCAGGACATTCCAGAACTGTGGCAGTTCGTCGATGTTTGTCTTGCGCATGATATTGCCCCACTTCGTCTTGCGAGGGTCTTCCTTGGTTGCCTGCACCTTGTCGGCATCGGCATTTACCTTCATGCTGCGGAACTTGTAGCAATAGAATTCCTTGCCGTTTAGTCCGTTTCGCTTCTGCCTGAAGAATATCGGTCCGGGCATCGTCAGCTTGGTTATCACGGCTACGATAATGTAGATTATCGGGAACAGCGTACAAAGGAACAGGGCTGATACGACAACGTCGAACAGACGCTTCAGTAGGCGGTTCTCCGGATGAGACAGAGGTTCGCGATACAGACTCAAATACGGCACGTTGCCCAACATGTTCATATAGACACGGTGGTGGAGATAGTTGGTTACGTTCGGCACACTGTAGAAATGTACGAAGTGCTTCTCGCAATACTTTATTATCGTTACTATCTCATCGGCTCGCTTTGAAGGCAGACAGCAGAAGATTTCATGTATGTTGTTGTTGGTGCTTAAATACTCCGGCACTTCTGACGGAGTTCCCAAATATGGACATTCCTTTGGAAATTTACTGTTGGGCTCATCATCAAAATAGCCCAGCACTTTATATCCCAATGACGAGATGGAGTTCATCTCGCGGTAAAGGGCGCGGTTGTTGTCCTTACTGCCAACAAACACCACGTTGTTTATATGCTTGTTGCGCTTACGGTATAGGTTCATGCCCCATCTGACACACAGACGGAACGCTGATACCACTATCACCAACGTTGTGAGGAACAGCGGCATAACACGATAGTCCATGGACCGGAAATGGCCAAGCCTCAGCAGAGGGATGGCAAGGACGGCAAAGAGAAGCACGTTTCTCAGTACGAGCATCACTATATCAAAGCGTTTCACCTTACGGAGGTAAAGGATTACTCCTCCGTTGATGATACAAGCACAATAGAGTACGGCAATGAATACTGAGGTATGCAGCTGCACGTCGTCCCATATTACACCCAACAACTTGGTAGAGAAAAGCCAGTACGTCAGCATGGCGAGGATAAAGTCGCCAATCAGCGTGCCGGCAACGACCAAGGCATTGCTGTGCATATTATGCATTTTAAAACTCATGTTGTCTATCTTTCTTATTCCCAAATGCTATCGTTATATCAGGCATCTATACTATTGCGGTACCACTCATAGAGCTTCTCGACACCATCTTCAATCTCTACTTTATGTGTCCATCCTAACGAATGGAGCTTCTCGACATCTATCAGCTTGCGAGGGGTTCCGTCTGGTTTCGACGTATCGAACTCTACGGTTCCCTCAAAGCCTACTGTCTTGACTACGAGTTCTGAAAGTGCCTTTATTGTCAGTTCCTTGCCTGTACCTACGTTGATGTGGCAGTTGCGGATCTCACCGAGACTCGGGATTG
>DAIOXG010000513.1:0-1833 GCA_036758085.1 Prevotella sp.
AGAACCGTCGCTTGAGCCTCGGCCACAAGCAGCTCGAGGAGAATCCTTGGGACACTTACGAGACTATCTACACTCCGGGTTCTGTACACAAGGGTAAGATTACTGAGATGATGGACAAGGGCGCCGTTATTACTCTCGACGAGGGCGGTGAAGGCTTCGCTACTCCTAAGCATCTTGTTAAAGAGGACGGTTCACAGGCTCAGCTCGGTGAGGAGCTCGACTTCAAGGTTATCGAGTTCGTTAAGGAGACTAAGCGCATCATCCTCTCTCACAGCCGCACATTCGAGGACGTTAAGGACGAGCCGAAGAAGGCTCCTCGCAAGAAGTCATCTAAGAAGGAGGAAACTCCAGCTATCAACAATGTTGCTGCTTCTACAACTCTTGGCGACATCGACGCTCTTGCAGCTCTGAAGGCTAAGATGGAAAAAGGTGAATAATCTGTAACCTATAGATAATTAAAAATAAAGGCAAGCTTTTTTAGCTTGCCTTTATTTTTTGTTCATCCGGAATATAAAGCGATAATATTAATTATCGGAAGAAAAATTCATGCTAACTTTATTATTTTACGAGTTCTACTATTGTCTTTACTCCTTTTATCTTCTCGCCGGCTGCAAGACGGAGAACAGATTTTACTTTTTCTCTAATTACTGCCACGTAGCAGTATCTGTCGGCAACGTCTATCCTGCCGATTTCATTTCCCGACAGTCGGCATTTCTTGCACAGAAAACCGAGAACATCGCCCTTGGAGACTTTATCTTTCTTCCCCTTGCCAATATAGAGTGTAACCATACGCGGCTGGGGAACGGGGAGCTCTGCTTCCGGCAATGAATACTCCGGTAGATCAGCATCAACATATTCCGGCAAGTTCTCCTGCGGACCGAGCAGGATGAAGGTGCGCCCCTCTGCGTCCCAACGGGCAGTACGCCCTACCCTATGCGTATATTCGGCTTCGCCCTGTGGCAGATGGTAATGAACGATGTTGCTGACGTCTGGAATGTCGAGTCCGCGCGACGCCAAATCCGTTGACACTAAGACCGTAGAGGAGCCGTTGCTGAATTTATAGAGATTGTCCTCACGCTCGTGCTGGTCCATTCCGCCATGATAGGAGCTGCATACGAAGCCTTTCTCTGTGAGGAAGGAAGCCACGCGCTCCACGCTGTTGCGATAGTTCAGGAATACGATGCTGCTGCTCTCTCCGAAACTCAGCAGGAGGCGGTAGAGAGTGTCGAGCTTGTCTTTGTCGGGAGAATACACCACAAACTTGCAGATTCTCTCGGATACGGACTGTGCAGCCTCGGAGTTGGTATAGTCGATGCGCACGGTGGTCTGCATGTTTACGAAATCCGGAATGCTTTCGGAATCTGTTGCCGAAAGCAGGATGCGACGCTCCACACATGGCATGGTGGCGATGGCACGCTTCATCTCGTCGGCGAAACCCATCTCGAGCGACTTGTCGAACTCGTCGATTACGAGCAGGCGCACTCCGTTAGGGTTCAGGTTATGCTTTGAGAAATGGTCGTTGAGCCTTCCGGGAGTAGCGAAAACTACTTGCGGAGCTACTTTCTTTATCTCGCGGTGTTCCTCCATGGCAGCTCTTCCGCCGTAGAGGGCAAGGGCGCGCAGGGGCAGTCCCATAGACTTGAACACGTCGTAAGACTGTTTTGCCAGTTCTCTTGTTGGAACCATGACAACCATCTGAAGCGTGTCGAGTATGGGGTTGAGTTTGAAGACCGAGGGCAGCAGATAGGCAAGAGTCTTTCCTGTGCCTGTAGGAGAAATCACGAGTACGTCGCTGTTTGTCGTTGCCATTGCCTTGGCAACGTCGAGCTGCAT
>DAIOXG010000514.1:0-1806 GCA_036758085.1 Prevotella sp.
AGCAACGCTAAAAACAGCATTCAAGCCTATCTCATACATTCATAAGAAAACGACCGTAGAGACAAAATACGACATAGAGGTATTTGAGACACATAATTACGTTGCCAATGGGATAGTTATCCATAACTGCCGCTGCATCCTTCATGAAGGAGAAGACGGCGAGGTACACCTCACATCGAGAGGCGGTAAGGAATATGATGTTCCTCAGATTAAGGCTTGGGGAGAGAAACACCGAGATATGCTCCCTTTGGATGGGGAGATATACAATCACCAGGAGTTGACCTTCCAGCAGATTTGTTCGGCAGTCAAGTGCCGCTCTGCCATGACCGACAAGCTACGCATGGTTATCTACGACGCACAGATTCCTGGATGCTTTTCTGTCAGATGGAAAACCCTGCAGGGGGAATTTGCTTCCATTGATCCAAATGGACCGGTGTACCTTACGCAGACTTTCGTTGCCCATTCAGAGAATGATATCAAGCGATGGCACAAGATATTCGTTTCTACAGGTTACGAGGGTGCCATTATCAGAAATGCAGATGGAACCTATACCGAGGGCAGAAGCAATGACCTTATGAAGCTGAAATCGTTCGACACGACGGAGTTCAAGGTGGTCGATGTTTTGGAAGCGGAGGGCAATGATGCAGGTACCGCTATATTCAAATTGAAGTGTGGAGAGTACGAGTTCTGTGCCCGTCCGGTAGGTTCAAGGTCACTCAGAGCTCAATACTTAGCCGATAAGGACGAGTTGATAGGTATGGCGGCGACTGTTCAGCATCAAGGGTATTCTGACGCTGGAGTGCCGAGGTTCCCGGTATTGTTGAACATTAGGGATTACGAGTAATGGCAGCATTAAATATTAACGAGTATTACGGCTGCTTCTCTTGCGAGGCTGCTGACGAGCACGGGAATGGTTGCAGGCACGGTCTGCTGTTCCCGGTACTGCTTGCGATGGGAAACAAGAGAAGCTGCCCAAACTATAAATTCGAGGAGAAATAACTATGGAAGTAAAGGTTAAGATTAAGAGAAATTATGATCCAAAGTCAACTCTTGCGGTTCTCATTAACTATAAGAGAGGGCTGCAGAGATTGGTAAAATTCATATACCCGGATGATTGGGATATTGACAAACTCGATTTGTACATCAATTCACACAGCGAGTTCAATGTAAGAAATGTGCGTTTTTCAGAGGACATTAGTATGATGCGTATGAAAGATAACCTGGAGAATATTAAGAAGCTGGGATATCGCGTCATCAGCTTGACACAGACGTATGGGTACATCTTAAGAAAGGATGGTAAGTTCCTGTCGTATAGCCTTGCCAGATACTCCTATGAGGGAGGCATCAATTTTACATATAATTACAAGCCGTCGAGAAGCCAGGGAATGGGTTCCGCCCAGGGAGACCATGAGTTCGGATATCACGAGTTCTCCAATGAAATGATTGACAAGATGATGGACCACCCGAAGCTCTACGGAAAGGTCGAACATTACAAAGACTTCAATGAGTACCGCCAGCTGAATGCTGGGTTAACAAAGTCACTCAAAAAATAATCTGATTTTTTTGGTTCAACACAATAAAGTACCATATGATGCGTTATTAATCTGATAGACGGATTATTAACTAAAGCTTAGCTACCGGCATGACGGGCGCATCATATGGGAACATTTATTTTTATTGTCATACTTATATTTGTCGCAGCAATCATTCAAGTATGTTGGAAGAGCAACCAAACAAAAAATCAAGGGAAGGAACTTGAAGAAATAATCAATTCGGTATCAGACTTTACACCTACAAAGAAAGTCA
>DAIOXG010000515.1:0-1796 GCA_036758085.1 Prevotella sp.
TATATTATGTAAGCATCAGAACTGCTCCAGTATCTCTATCCTCTTCCGTGTATCGGGATGGGTGGAGAAGAGCGAGGAGAGGAAGCTCAAGGCTCCGCCTGCCGTTAGATGCTGCGGATGGATGATGAAGAGCTGTGCCACGTCGTCGCGCTTCACGCCCTGCAGTCCCGGGTCGCCGCTAATCTTTCTGAGTGCAGAGGCGAGGGCAAGAGGGTTGCCGCAGAGTTCCGCTCCGCCGGCATCTGCCATATACTCACGCTTGCGACTGATGGCAAATCGTGTGAGGGCGGTGAAGAGATATGCCACGGCACAAAGCACATAGCCGATAATCAATACCACTATCATCGACACGCCACTACTGCGGTTGTCGTCGTCATCGCTGCCGCCTATCCTTCGGCTACCGCCGCCAAACCACATCATATTGTACATCATCTGCACTATCATGCTCATCACCGTGGATATGATACCCACGAAGATGATGCTCGTTATGAGCAAACGTGTGTCGTGGTTGCGGATATGCGTGAGTTCGTGGCCGAGCACTCCGGCAAGTTCATCATCGTCGAGAAGATTCATCAGTCCGGTGGTCACGGTAACGGTGTAGCTGTTTTTGTCGATACCGCTGGCAAAGGCGTTGAGCTGCGGGTCGTCAACAATGTTTATCTTCGGCATATCCATGCCTGCCGTCATACAGAGGTTTTCAACGATGTTGTAGAGTCGCGGATTCTCCTTGCGGCTCACGGAGTGTGCCCCCGTTGCCGCACGAACCATTGACGTGTTGAAGAGGAAGGCGATGACGAACCATATCGCCACGCCACCTACCACCCACGGCAGGGCATTCAAGAAATAATATTTCACTACCTCCGCATCCATCTGGTGGACCACATTGCCGTATTGGTCGTAGTATCCGTTGCCGAAATAGTTGAGCAGGGCGATAAACGCCCATACCACTCCGAGGATTATTAGTGGAAACATCAGCAGCAACAAGAGGGTCATCCTGTTGTTGCGACTGATTTGTGTATGCATTCCTACGTATTTCATAATGCCTTAGGGCTTTTAGAAATTAATCTCCGGTGCTTTGTCCATTGCCGCACGGCTTTCCTGCGGCACCTCAAACATTGGCTGACGCGAGAAACCGAACATCTTGGCAAAGATGTTGCTCGGGAATGTCTCCACGGCATTGTTGAGCTCGCGCGTAGCCGAGTTGAAGAAGCGGCGCACGGCAGCGAGCTTGTTCTCGATATCGGCAATCTCGCTCTGCAACTGCATGAAGTTCTGGTTTGCCTTCAGGTCTGGATAAGCCTCGAGCGAAACTTTCAGTCCGGCGAGAGCCGAAGTGAGCTGGTTGTCCGCCTGAATTTTGTCGTTTATTGTCGTGGCTCCCATTGCCGCCGTGCGTGCATCGGTTACGCGCTGCAGGGTTTCCTTCTCATGTGTGGCATAGCCTTTTACTGTTGCCACGAGCTGCGGAATGAGGTCGTAGCGCTGCTTCAGCTGCACATCGATGTTTGCGAAAGCATTCTCGCGGTTGTTACGCAATTTCACCAAGTTGTTGTAGATACTCACAAGCCAAATCGCCAGTACGACGATGACTACCAGGATAACGATTGTTGTTGTTGACATAGTTTCTTCTTTTTTATGCCCACCTTTATTATAATATAGGAAGGCGTTGTTAATACTGTTTTCTTTTTTTTACTATATATACGATAGCATCATTGTAATAACTACAAAAGTAATGCCTTTTATTTACAAAACACAGAGAATTTAAGTTTTGTTTGTGTTTATACATACATTTTCCA
>DAIOXG010000516.1:0-1790 GCA_036758085.1 Prevotella sp.
TGCCTCCTCCGTTACAGGCTGCAAACAGGGAAAAATCATCACTTTCTCCCAACGAGAGACCTTCGAACGAGACGGAATAAGGATTGAGGTTATGCCGATATGGGAGATGGAATAGGAAAAGGGGCTTTTCTGGGACAGCTGCTAAGTACCGAGCAGCAACACACCCTGCCTGTAGGGGCAGAAGCTCTTAGCCCTGGGCGTTTCGAGACCGACGCACCGCACGAGCTGGCAGCCCGAGGCTCGCTCTCACTGTTCATCGAGTATAACGGCATATATAGATACTTTTTTATTTTTTAATGCTATTTTTAGATAAATATTTATAAAATCGGTGTAAATTATATTAAATAAATCGGTTTTAAAAGGTTTAAATAGTAATTTCTTATTAATAATTCTTATTTTTGAAGCATGTACCGAAAGAGTTTCGATACTTTTCAATAACTAAAAAAACGAAGATTATGCATCTAAAGTTTTCAATTACCAGCCTATTCATGGCTATTGCACTATTAGTTAGTGCCGGTTGTACAACCGAAAACGGTGATGGTAATGAATCATCCCATGTAGCGAACCAGCAAGTTAGCTTGTCGTTTTACCAAGTGACCATGCAGTCATTGGAAAATTCTCAGGCAAAGACTCGAGCAGACGAAAGCAGTACGAGTACTGCTTTGAAGAACAGCCCGTTTACTTACTTGGATATTTCTCTAATCCCTACCAATGGCACGGGCAAAACTATCGTTTTCAGACAGGTGAAGGCTGAAATGGCAGACAACTTCGGTCATGTCAGTATGCGGGTTCCTGTGGGTGAATATGATATGATAGCTGTAGCCAGCAAGAATGCCGATGTGAAGATTAATTCTGTGACGGAGGTTGTCTTCCCCAACAAGGTGACAGACATGGCGGCTGTCTGCCAGAAGATAATGGTAAAGGAAGGAAACAATGCTTTTAATTGCAACATGAAGCGTTCTGTGGCTAAGTTTACCATTGAAAATACTGGTTCCACGACGGATGTGGTGAAGAATATGAAGTTCCGTATTTCGGGTAATTGCAGCAACAAATGGAATCCTACGACAGGTCTGGCGGCTGACGTGAGCGTGGTGACTCCGACAATCGAGATGAGCAATACTTATTCCCGGTTTAACGCTTATGTCTTCCTGAGCTCGGCGGAGGAGGAGAATATCAAGGTGGATGTGGAGATGCTGGACTCGGAGGGCTCGCTGCTGAAGAGTCTGTCCTTTGAGAACGTTCATCTGAAAACCAACTATGTGACGAAATACACCACCGGCAATCTCTTCGGTGTGTCGAGCTCGGCTGACTTCACTTTCTCTGATGCTGAGTTTATGGACTCAGGCACTGGTAAGAACTTTTAGAATGGCGGTGGCTTCCTTGTAAAAGGGGCTTGGATTCTTACGTCCGTTGATGTGAGGACTTAATTGATGACTGATGTTTCGTCAATTAAGTCCTCATTTTTGTAATAAGTGAAACTCCAACTGTTTAGGAGTATATTTCTGTATTTCCCCGACAAGTGTGGGTTGGGGGAATGTGGGTAAAGCCATTCTTCATATAATTATGATTGGGATGGTTTGGGATAAATATAGTGATGAATATAATCGTATATTTATACTGCATGTTTATGCGATAATAATCAAAAACACATTGTCTAACTGGAAAAAAATATTTTCCCAGTTAGAAAGATTATTTTTTGCAAGTACAAGTCGCCGTTTTCATCGTCTACAGCACTTCCTTCTTCAGATGCTTGTAAAGCCACAGGAAGGCGGGAATGAGGAAGAAATCTG
>DAIOXG010000517.1:0-1783 GCA_036758085.1 Prevotella sp.
TAATGCAAATCGAGAGCAATACAAAATGAATTCATTCATTTTTATTGCCGAGATGCCGCTTATCTTCTTAAAAGATAATGCAAATGTGTGGTAAAACGAAAGGGAATGCATTAAAAGTGCATTCCCTTTTTAAGTATTACTTTATTGTAACACTTGTCTTGTTATCTGAAATCCCAAAATATGAGTTATGATGTCTTGTTCCTTTTCAGCATAAGCTTTACGCCATCTTTGCATTGATGGCGAGCAATATGCGCATCTTTAAATCAGCCTTCTCCTCAGTGGTCAGTGGAGCAACGGAAGCTTTGCCCTTGGCAAAAGGGATTTGCTTTCTTGTTTGGTTTATAAACTTGTTAGCCATTTTAATTGTATCTTAATGTGAGCATTTATCTTATATAATCACTTTAAAGACGCAATATGACTATGCTTGTACTCTTTTTTTTATTATATTATTATAAAAATGTCGGTTTTTATTGTCGGAAATGTGATATTTCTATGCAATTATGTCTGCCGCAGACTATTTCGCTGCCATTTTCTTCAGTCTGCTCATGCTACGGTGCATCAGGTTTCTTACCGACTGGTAGTTGATGCCCATAATCTGACAAATATCATCGTATTTGCGCTCTTCTATATAAAAGAGGTGAATGATTTGCTGCTGACGTGGAGAGAGGTTGCTGATATATTGTGTCATGGCGAGTTGACGGTTATTCTCTTCGTCAATACGCTCCAAGTCGTACTCCTCGCTCTCTGCCAGCGGACGCATATTCAAATCTGTAATCTCATCGTCGCTCAAATGCGTCTGGCGGCGGAATTCGTCGTTGATGCGATTGCGGAGGGAAACATAAAGATATGACTCGATGTTGTCCACCTTGTCAAGTTCTTTACCTTTATTAAATAGTCTGACAAAAACATCTTGGATGCAATCTTTTATCAGCTCACGGTCGGACGTGAATTTTGTGCCGAACATGAATAGATTGTCGATGTGAGTGTCGTAAAGTTGTGTTAAGTTAACCATAGATTGTTTAGATAATACTGCTTGCTAAGACTTCTCCAGTTTATAGCTGAGGAAGGTTGTTTGATATTGATTTTGTTCTTTGCAAAGATAGTGAAAAGTTTCGTATTCTTGTTCTAAATCAAGTGGTTTTTATTGGGAAAAACTGATTTTTATATAGAAAAAACAGGTATTACATGCCGTTTGTAATACCTGTTGTCAAATATTAAAGTTACTGTTGTCAAATATTAAAGCTTCTCCATCCAGTAAACTTGTTCGTTCTTAATCTGAGGAAGAATGAATTTTTCTTTTATTTCTATTTTCTTTTCGGCTAATTTCATGCTGCCGTCATTCTTGTTTATGATATATACATTATATTTTCCGTGAGCCGGCACAATATATTGCTCGCGACTGTTGTGGGTGTATATTACGTAGCCCACGTTCGGATTTCCGAGCAGGTCGTAGGAGTCGTTGCCGCCGTCGTTTGCCATAACATACATCTTTGTGGCATCCTTGAGAAACTTCTCGTCTTTCACCGGAATGTTTGGCAGCGAACCGCCAGCCATCAATATTGCCCAACCATAGGTGGGATATTGCTGCGAGAAGAAGGTTACGGCTTTCTGCGGATACAGCTTCTTGTATTCGCTCACCGCCTTGTATGCTTCTTTGTAGCCCGTCTTGCCCACTTTCATCTTGCGCATAAACTGGCGCGGAGCCATGTTCTTGCCGGCAGGCGGAGCCCAGATGCCGGTGGTGTTGTAGTGCCAGTAGCGTATGTCGATGATATCAACAAGT
>DAIOXG010000518.1:0-1781 GCA_036758085.1 Prevotella sp.
ATACCGTCCCTTCCATCCATGAAATCTCGGATTCGCCATAGCTGTTTGGAAAACCCAAAACAAGGGCAATCGCAAAAAGAGTGGTCATTCTTAGGGTTCGGTGTTTCATGACATGATATGCGTTTCGTTCATTCAAAAAGAGACAGCATCTCCTCACGCAGCAAAATTAACCCCTAAACCGACAAAAGCACATGTAAAAATCTGCCAATCGCTTGTATATATCAGACAAATTCGTACAAATCAGACAAAAGCCAATGTTGTCCTAAACGTTTTGGTCAAAAATAAAAATAGGAAGTAGTTACTAAGGCAAAAAATGGCTACCTTAGTAGTGAGCGACCAACTCTACTACTTCCTATGGCAAATATAACACTTTTCGCACAAACAATCGCCCAATTACCTCGGCAAGCAATCAGAAAAATCATCCGCAATGCCGGAACAGACAAGCACAGCAAGGGCTATGACACATGGAGCCAGCTGATCAGCATGGTGTTCTGCCAGTTTTCCAACTGCGACTCCGTGCGTGATATTTCCAATGGACTGAAATCCGCCACCGGCAATCTCAATCATCTCGGCATAAGCCGTGCGCCATCAAAATCGACAGTGGCATATCAGAACGCTCATCGCGACTGTTCGGTATTCCGTGACATCTTCTACCTCCTCTATCAGCATTTCGGACAGCAGGCGGGATGGACTCATGGCAAATTCCGTTTTAAGATGCCGTTGCGGCTGTTGGATTCGACGCTCATATCGCTTACGCTGTCGGTCTACGACTGGGCGCATTATACCACGGCAAAAGGCGCGGTGAAGATGCACACACTTCTTGATTATGACTGTCTGCTGCCTGAATTCGTGAGCATTACAGACGGGAAAGGCTCTGACAACAAGGCGGCCTACGGCATTCCTGTAAATCCGTATTCTATTGTAGTTGCCGACCGTGGATACTGCGATTACAGCCTGCTCAGCCATTGGGACAGCAACAATGTGTTCTTTGTGGTCCGGCACAAGGACAACATCAGGTATAAGACCATCCGGGAGCGTCCATTGCCTGAAAAGCGGGCGCAGAACGTACTTATTGATGAGGAGATTGAGCTAGAACTCCCTGCTGCGAAAATGAATTATCCAAAGAACCTTCGCCGACTTGCCGCATGGAACGAAGAACACGGTTTCGTGGTGGAACTATTGACAAACAACTTCGCTCTTGCCGCCTCCACGATAGCCGCGATCTACAAGGCAAGGTGGGACATTGAGATTTTCTTCCGCAATCTCAAGCAGCTGCTGCGCATAAAGAGCTTCATCGGCACCACACGCAACGCCGTGGAAATCCAGATCTGGACTGCACTGATAACTATGCTCATTCTGACATGGCTGAAACACATCGCCAAATATAAGTGGGCAATGGCTAATCTCGTTGTCTCTCTGCGTCTTAACACCTTTACTAAAATCGACCTCACCAAATGGCTTGACGAACCATTCACTCCGCCTCCTGATGACTTTATTTTCGCATAGGGGGATTAAATTGCTGTGACTTTTGCAGAGTGTTGCAATTCTGCATCTTACTTCGTGCGCAAAATTTATTTAGGACAATATTGGACAAAAGCTGATAAAGACAGGTTATTTAACATTTTTTTACTTTTGCAAAATGTCTACTCCCCCGTTTTTCCGGTAGACGGTCGGATAACATCCGAATGCCCTATGGAAAGCATGGGACAGACCGCTCGCCTCCTCGAAACCGCACATTAAGGCGATTTTGCCGAGTGGCTTGTCGGGATGTTCCAACAGCA
>DAIOXG010000519.1:0-1775 GCA_036758085.1 Prevotella sp.
AAACCAGCAGTTTATTCATGAAGATAATGGCGGCTGTTATGATTATAACGTGCCGGGGAACGACAATCGCGGTGAGAATGCTTAGATAACAACCGCCGTACCGCTGCACGTCACCATAAGCATGGAGCCACTCTCGCCAACAGTCTCGTAGTCGAGGTCGATGCCTACGATGGCGTTGCAGCCCATTTTCTCGGCACGTTCTTCCATCTCGCGCATTGCCGTGTCCTTAGCCTCGCGCAACACTTTCTCGTAGCTGCCGCTGCGACCTCCGAAAAAGTCGCGTATGCCAGCCATAAAATCCTTTAGAAAATTGGCGCCGATAATAGTCTCGCCAGTTACCACACCGCGATACTCGCGTATGGGATGACCCTCAAGGGTGGGAGTTGTTGATAAAATCATAATTCTTTTTCCTTTCTTTTTTATTATATTCTACTTTTCTCTGACTGTTTGACGCATGAAAAGAAAGGAAAGTTGCAACGTGACATTTAAAAAATAAAAAATCCTTGGCTTTGTTATCCGTTTGAGCTATCTTTGCAAAAGACATTTATAGGCTGTGCATCTGCATAACAACGTTAAAACATGAAATCTGCCTGACGTTAAAACATGAAATCAGCCTGACGTTTAAACTTAAAGAAAGGATAGTAAATGGCACTTAAGTTTTCCCCCATCGGCATATTATTGTTTATGGCGGTGCTCGTCTCCTGCCACAAGGATAAAGTCCAGCCCTCCACACACTCCGTTTACTACTGGAGCACGACTCTCGACATGGACTCCACGAAGACAGCATTTATCAAGAAATACATGATTTCGCGAATGTATTTACGCTACTTCGATGTGGTGAACGACGAGGGAGGAAGAGCCGTGCCCAACGCTACGCTGAGGTTTGCCACTGGAGTGCCACGGGGCATGGAGATTGTGCCGACTGTGTTCATAATGCCCGAATGCTTGAGGCAAGACCGTGAGAAACTGGCTGAGCAGATAGTAAGGCGAGTGGTGCAGATTAACGAGACTAACGATGTGCTTAACGTGAAGGAGATACAGATTGACTGCGACTGGACTCAGTCGACACGCCGACTGTACGACGAGTTTATGAGGGCCATGCTCCGGGAATGCCACAACCGAAATATGCAGCTTTCGTCAACCATACGTCTGCATCAGTTGGCACAGACTCCCCCGCCTGCCGACAGAGGAGTGCTGATGATGTACAACACGGGCGACGCTACGAACATAAAATGCCATAAGCCTATTCTCGACATGCGCGACGCGGCTCCCTACCTGCAATATCTTTCCAAGTATAAGCTGCCCTTGTCAACAGCCTACCCTATATTCTCTTGGCGCATACTGTTTCGTGGCGGAAGATTCATTGGCTTTGTGCATTACGATGGCGAATATCCCGTCCTTCCAGACGACTCCATTGCCACGCGACAACCATCAGCCTCCGACATCGTGGAAGCCGTAAGGACAATAGGCAACCGCCGACCCGACGCCAACAACGAAACAATTCTATTTGATCTCAACAACAATAACATCAACCGTTTAAACCACAAGGATTATGAAAAGATTCTTAATTTATAGTCTTTTTGCCGCCCTGCCTTTAGCCGAGGCAAGGGCTTGCATCTCCGAAGGACCCAGACACAATAATTATATGTTCTCTGTTTTCCATCGCAACGCCTTGACCGACGGCCCTGCCTATCTTTACGACATCGACCGCTACTGGCAAAGCTATACCGGCAACAATGGGCCTAACGGCATCGGCTTCTACAAATGGAACAAGG
>DAIOXG010000520.1:0-1764 GCA_036758085.1 Prevotella sp.
AGCCTTGAGCAGAGTGTTGTTTTCGTCGAGCATTCCGCTCTTGGAGAGATAGAATAGGAGGTCGCCATTCTCAACCCACACGTTCATCCCAATATCATGTCCGCCGCACGGCATGGAGGCAGAAGAATTCTCGCTCTGTGTCGTCCATACGTAGTCTTTCGGCTTATAGGCGGCAGACGGATTTTTTGCCAGCATACTGTTGGCGGATACAACAGTAATGCCGCCAATCAGAAGAGTTGCAAATTTCTTGTTTATAAATATTCCCATAAATATCGGTGTTTATATCTATAATGACGTATGAAAGTGGAGAATGTATGCATTTCTGTTCATCCATAAATATTATTTCTTCTCTTTCGTCTCATATTTACCATATACCCTTGCCATTATCGCCCCGCTGATATTATGCCATACGCTGAATACGGCACCGGGGATTGTAGCGAGAGGATATTGTGCAAAGTGGAGCGTGGCAAGCGAACTGGCGAGTCCTGAATTCTGCATTCCCACCTCGATGGATATTGCTACGCATTTCTTGTGTTCCAAACGTAGCAGTCTGCCAATGCTGTAGCCGAGGGCAAGTCCGCAGATGTTATGGAGCATTACTACGAGGATAACGAGCAGTCCGCAGGTAATCAGCTTTTCGGCATTGTGGGCAACGATGATGCCAACAAGCAGAATTATCGTTACAGAGGAGAGCGCCGGCAGATAGCCCACGGCATGTTGCGTGAATCTTGGCAGATAGTGCTGAATGATAAATCCGGCAAGTATAGGGAGAATGACCACTTGCAGGATTGAGAAAAACATGCTCAATGCATCTACATGAACGAATGTTCCTGCCAGGAGCCATGTGATGGCTGGTGTGAGGAATGGAGCAAGTACGGTAGAAGTTGCCGTCATGCCTACAGACAGAGCGAGGTCGCCTTTTGCAAGATATGTTATCACGTTTGACGCTGTGCCGCCGGGGCAACATCCCACGAGTATTACTCCCAATGCCAAGTCTTCTGGCATATTGAACAGCTTAGTGAGCAGCCATGCCGTAAGTGGCATGACGGTGAACTGTGCCAGGCAGCCTATGATGACATCCTTCGGGCGACTGAATACGATCTTGAAATCCGTGGGGTTCAGCGTCAGTCCCATGCCGAACATCACCACTCCCAATAGCGGGTTAATCCATAAAGTGTCGATATTGCCGAGTGGGGTAGGGAATATCACCGACAATATGCCGATGGCGAGAACTATCCATCCCATGTTTGTTGCAATGAAATTGCAGATTTGTTTTATCATTGTTTGTTGTATTGTTTCTTTTTACGTATGTTTGGTCTTGCAAACTTACTGATAAATTGTCAAACAACAAGAACTTTTTTATTTAAAATCCTTCACCGTGAGCGTAATGTTTTGACATAGTGGTACTTATGGTGAAGAAATTTTTTTTGTTTGCTTAGACTTCGAATTTGAAAAAATGGTTGAACGCCATTTTATGACATGGCACATGGCAACAACCTGGGTATCTTTTAGGTCGTGGATATTTTCCGCAAGCGTATCATCAGTATAGAAGACAGGGAGCGTTAACTTCATTTGCAGGTGTTGTAACTACCGTTAAAAGTGTTTTCAACTACCGTTAAAAGTGTTTTCAACTACCGTTAAAAGTGTTTTTAACGGTAGTTACAACACCTCGTTTCTCATATTTCGCTACTTATAGACGGCTTAAATGCGACTCTTCTGGTATTAGGAATGGCAGAATTTCTTACCATAATATTTTGGGCTCTT
>DAIOXG010000521.1:0-1741 GCA_036758085.1 Prevotella sp.
ATGCGCCAGTCGTTGTTGAGCCCGTTGCCACGAAGGTCGTAGAGGTTGTCGCCTACCTTATTGCCTGTGGCATCGAGCAGCGGATGGAGCGAGGCATCGATACCACCACGCAGACTGCGCAAGCCGTTGTCGAATGCTAAAATGTCGGTGGCAGAGCCTTTGGCGTAACAGAAACGTTGGAAGACAGTAGACGTGTTCCAGTTGCCACCGACCGAAAAGGTTAGACTGTTTTCAGTAGGGATTTCCTTAGTGTTGACGATTATAAATCCGCCCGAATAGTCGGCAGGATACTCTGCCGATGGCGATTTCACGATGGTAAGATTGTCAATCTGAGAGCTTGGGATGATGTCGAACGAGAAGGCTCTTGAGTCGGCCTCGCTCGAAGGCACGGCACCGCCATTCACCCATACGTTGTTGTAACGCTGCGACAATCCGCGCACCATCACAAACTTGTCGTCGATAAGGCTCACGCCCGGCACTCGGCGTATCACCTCACCCGCATTGGTGTCCTGCGTCCGGCTTATCTCCTGTGCCGAAACATTGCTCACTATGACGGGACTGTTCTTGGCTACCTGTATCATTGCCGCATCTGTAGAGCGTCGCTCTACGGCAGTGACCACCACCTCATTCAGTTGCTGTTCGTCGGGAAGCATCGCGATGCTCAATGCATCTTCCGCTGACGCATCCGTCACCCGAACCCCGTCAATTCGTTGGGGTTTGTATCCTACATAATTTATATATAAGGTGTAGGTTCCTTTTTTGAGTCCTTTGAGTTGGAAGTTGCCATCAATGTCTGTGATGGCTTTGATGTTGCTGCCCTCTACTGTCACCACGGCACCTATGAGGGTTTCGTGCGACTTCTTGTCAGTCACGCTGCCCTTAATTTGCTGTGCAAGAGCTGTTGTAGTTGAGCCGAGCATCAGCAGCGCTGTGGCTGCTATGGCTATCCTGTTGTTACGTTTCGTCATTGTCTTCTTTGCTAACTTTTACGGTTGCAAAGTTAAGGGCATGATGTTGCAGCAGGATTGCACGAGCGTTGTAAAGCGTTGACGAAGGAGTTAAGAAAAGACTACAACCATCAACAACGCATTAATTGCCGGTTAATATCTAATAAATCCATTCCGATATCTAACAACATACGTTAAAATCAGTATTCCACAATCAGTTTTTGTTTGTATCCGCAACCAACGAATAGGCATTTAAAGTATCTTTGCCAATAGAAAATCTAAAACATTAGATAAACCCCTCAATCATATATAAAGATGAAAGATTTCAATACATTGACACGTGCCGAAATGCAGATAATGAACATTCTGTGGGACAAAGGTTGCGGTATGACTACGCACGAGATAATCGACGCTTATCCCGAGCCACATCCCGCCTACTCCACTATCGCCACGTTTATGAAGATACTCACCCACAAGCAGTACGTCAGCTCTTACAAGCGTGACGGGGGCGGCAAGACCTACGTGTTTTCTCCACTCATAACAAGGGCTGAATATACACGCCATGCTATGAAGGAGGTAAAGAAATCGTTCTTTGGCGGCAGTCTTCACTCGCTCATTTCGTTCTTTGTGAAAGAAGAGAACATCTCGGACGAGGAACTGGAGGAGATTCTAAGTCTGATTGACAAAGGTACGGAGAAAAGAGACATTTCAAAACAATAAGAACTATGATACTACCTTATATTACCTGTTGGCGGAATTAATTTAATGCATACTTAATTCTGCCAATGGGCTTG
>DAIOXG010000522.1:0-1723 GCA_036758085.1 Prevotella sp.
ATGGGCTTTCTAAAGAATAGCTCCAAACGGTAAAATCGCCGTCATATCTGTTTCTAAAATAGTTGTGACCGCTGTGTCCTTCAAACCAGAGATAAGACTCCGGCAGGACTCTGCCAACATTTGTTTCACCGTTTTTCTCACTATTCCAACGTTCAAGGACATCATAAGCAAGGTTCAGGAGCGTTTCATCAACTGGTGTGTTTTCAGAAAACGCAAACTGATGTGGTGACGAAACAACATCGTGGATGGATGCATTATTGTTATCAACTCTATTTAGAATTGTCCACGCTACACACGCCTGCTCGGTAACGCTCGGGACACCTCGGCATTCCCTGTACAAAACTTTCGCTATATCAACTGCGTCGTTGTCTGTATAATAAATAACGGTGTGCTTATCGCTCTCCGAGTTAGTTGTGGTGGCGTTCGCACTGGTAGCGCTCGTTGTTTCTGTGGTGGGCTGGCTTTCTTCTGTCACGGCTTCCGTCTCCGAAGAGCAATCAGAAATAATTGTTGTTTCGGAATATGTTTCAAATGTGGATGTATCCGCAGCAAGCTGCCTTTTATCTGCTAAAACTCTCGAAGCAAGTAAGACAAGAAGAATTACCACGCCCAATGCAGCAATATTATATCGAGTACTTGACTTGATAAAATCGCCTCCTTCCATTTTTGATTTGTGTTATGTATTATCTGATATTGGAGAAATAACGCACTCTTCAATGAGCTTCTCCATGCATTCGCAACACAGGTCGAGTTCGAGGGTTGAACCATCATATTTCGTTCCGTAACCCAAGCTCCTCTCAATTGAGAAGTCCTCCTGCGTGTCCCAGAAATCAAATTTCTTTCCGCATTTATTGCAGATGATTTCTTTAGCCATTAACCGTCCTCCTTTCTATACGAATATAAAAGCGTAGTTTTATAAACACTTTTATGTGATTTTGAAACTACTAAGGAAATCGTTTAATGAGCTTTCATCTTCGGTGTCACTTGCAAACCAGCCATACGGCACCATGGTTGCGCCGAGATTCTTTAATGTCTCATCGGATACACACAAGCCATCGTAAAGCAGAGAATTAAATTCAACGTCGCTGTCGTATACATTGGTTGTAATGTAGCTGCCATTCTCAAAAAGAATCTTTGATGTGAAATCCATTGGGTTGTTGCAAATCCTTGCTCCGCGAAGTGCATCTGAACGTATCAGTTGCATCATTTCATCCGCAAACTCTTTTTGGCGTCTATAATCCGGAATAAAAATTCCGGCTGCATAATTCGGTTTACTGTGGCATTGCTTGAAAACCTCAGCAAGCGAATCATATGTCAGTTTGTCCATCGCTAACTCCTTTTAATAGACTTTGTCATAACCGGTAAGTCTGAAATACTGCCCGTTTCGCTCAAAGCTTTTACAGTACACAATATCTCCTTTACTAATCGGTGTTTCGTCATATAGCTTATTTACCACGGTGAATCTTCCTTCTTTCCCGCTTCCTATAGATTTAGTAATGACGGAGTACCCGAATTGCTTATTGTCTTTCCGACGAACCAAGGGGTACACATCAAGAATATAAAGCTTTCTGCGGTCTTCTTCCTTACCTGAAACATATCCCACATAGCCCATAACGTCGGCAAAGTTTCTTACTTTAAATAGGTCGCTCAGGTCGTCCATATGTAATGCCATCACTGCGTCTTCTGCCTCGTTCAAAATAGAGTCGATATCCAGCAATGTATA
>DAIOXG010000523.1:0-1720 GCA_036758085.1 Prevotella sp.
ACGCACAAAGAATGAATAAAGGAAACGATTCTTCTCCTTTACAAGGTTCTGTATCAATGCCACATGACCCGAAACAGCGGTCTGGAAGTCATCAACCTTATCTTCTTTAACCTTAAATTCAACCATGTCTGTACTGTACGGGAAGACAGTAGACGCTACAGGCTCTTCTACAAAGTTTCCATCCTTGTCATATCCTGCATTTACATTTTCCACGTCTACAAACCCCAACAGATAGCAAGCCTGCGGCTTTTTCGTAAGCAGACTGAACGTATTCCCCTCATGTACCGTTTTGAATTTCACTACCGGACGTGGCAACTCAGACCCAAGCAACACATATTCATCCCCTTTTAGCAGCAGATAATACAGTCCCTTGTCCGTTGCCAATACAAGCGTATTGCCCACCGAATTTACAGACAGCACATTCGGACCAATGCTCACAACGCCATCCCCCGTGATTTCGCCCGCGTCATTTCGCTTGTACCAATGTATCCACGACTTGCCTTCATGCTCGCTACCGTCATTATAGGTGATAAGCATATCATAATTAGGTCCTTTATGCACAAAGATTAACGGTTCTGTCAACTCCGCTATCTTCTTAGCCTTCTGTATCGGGTGCATTTCCCCTGCCTTATACACCATCCCCACCGATTCTACCAGCTCAGTGTCGTCTGCCAGCATCCCCGACGGTGATGTTGTTATTCCCTTTGAATATGATAGTGATTTCTGCATATATATAAATTTTCAATTATCTGTCTCCACCATCTTATAGAACTTTTTAGTCCTTCCAGTACTCCTATATCGCTGCCTCCGTCTTCACTCCGTCCGAATGTCCTCTCAGTCCCTCCGTCGTTCTCCACTTCGGCATTTCCATTTCATGTGTCGATACATACAGCGCGATCGCCGTTGACATCAGCACGTCGTCATGATTACCCGAACCCTCAATGTTTCCAAGCGAACCGTCTTCTTTTCTCTCGTAGATACGTAGCTCATGATACATTTCCGTGTCCGGCTCATGCCAAAGCTTATCATCCACAAACGCCTCAAGATTGTCTATCAGCCATCCCTTTGTTATCTTGTTCGTCTGGAATCCATACTTGGCAAGTACATTGCCAGCCGTGTCCTCTGGTGACGAACGTCTCTGATACAGATTAGGATAATAGTCCGCTATCTCGTTGATGATTGAACCAAAGTGGTCGCCCTCCGTATTATTGTTTTTCTCTCGGTCTGCCGTGTTCGACTCTATCACAAGCAGCGCATCATCATAATAATGTGCAAGAGCAGCAGCCTTCCACGCAAGTACGTCATGTCTGCAATGCCCTCTGTATCTTGCCACCACACGCGGCTTGTCTTTCATCGATGGCATCATGCCCATTCTGTCAAGCACGGTCATTACAGTATAGTCCGAAGTCGATGACTTGCCGCCAATATCCACGCTCACCACATATCTGTCTGCCACACGCAATATCTTGTTGTTCGGCAAACTCCATATCTTCAACTCTCCTTCTCCGTCTTCCCTTATCGCTATCTTCGCTTTCTTTATCGCCTCCGTCGATTTCTCGCCAGTAGTTACAATGTCCGCAAGGAATTTTGGTTTCTTTACCTCTCCCTGTCTCAAGTCGTCGATGGAGTAGGGGTTAAACACAAGGTTGCCCGAGTTTCTGAATGCCTCTTCCTCGTCGATAGGTGCCTCAGTCGCACAGAATGCGTGTGTCTTGAATTT
>DAIOXG010000524.1:0-1710 GCA_036758085.1 Prevotella sp.
GTTCGCTGCGAAATTATAGCATTGAGGTCTTCTCCCTCAAGATAGGCGAGGTCAGGAGGCACGGTGCCAAAACGACGCAACGTATTGTTAATCTCCCTCTCTAAACCGTACTTCTTTAAGTCTTCGATGATGCGCTGGCGCTCCTCGTTTCGATTCACATTCTTCTTGGCTAAGTGTTCGAAATAGTTGCACACCTTAACTCCGAGATTGCGACTGCCCGAATGTATCACAAGATACTTATAACCCTGCTCGTCCTCGTCAAGCTCGATGAAGTAATTGCCGCCACCGAGGGTGCCAAGCGAGCGTCCGATATAGTCGGGGTCGAAGCAACCTTGTGTCCTTTCGTGCAAATCGAGCAAAAGATCTGACGTAAGTGGACTCAAATCTTTTAGCTTGGACTTTTCGTGAACGTCAAATCCGCTCGGCACCGACTCATTGATGATTCGGTCGAGAAGCGAAAGGTTTATATCCTTCTCAGCGAACTTGAATACCAACATACCACAGCCTATATCCACGCCTACGGTATTAGGTACAACCTTGCCAGCAGTCTGAATTACCGTACCTATTGGGCATCCCTTACCCGCATGACAGTCAGGCATAATGCGTATATTGCAGTCGCGGTAGGCTGCGCTCTCTGCCATCTGCCTTACTTGCTCCTTGGCTTCAGGCTCGATGGTCTTAGCAAAAATCTTTAAGTCACTCATTTTTGTTCTATAAATCCGTTAATAAAAAAGAAATGTGTAGTAGATTTGTTTCATCTGATGACAAATATCACAGCCGTTTGAGAAGCGTACAGCAGCGATAGTCGAACGCTTTTTTCTCGTAGCCCAACCTTTCATACCATTGCAACACCCACTGGGGAGAGTCGCGTCCGTTCCACGATATTGCAACTGTTGTTATACCGCAGCTTTTCAGTTCCCTTTCGACTGCCTCCATCAAGTGCTTTGCCACCTCGCGACCACGGTGCGCTTCTCCCACCCACAGCGAATAAATGAGAGCGTCTGCCTCGCCATCCAAAGGCTTATCTTCAATGAGGTTCGGAATAAACGCCTGCACGCTGCCATGATGCAGTTCGTCGGTGACGAGTATGCGAATAGAATCTTCCCAATGCTGATGTTGTATCATAAATGAAATATTGTTTTTGACCGCAGAATACTCAGAATACGCGGTTTCGAAGTGAGAACTCCATTCTTTCCAATCTTTGCAATATTGGAAAGAAATGGAGAAAGGGCGACGTAAGTAAGTGCTCCATCAAGAATCTTCGGCGCGAGTGAAACTAACATTTGCCTCTGAAAGTTTCTTTCTGCAGATCACACCGAAGCCATATAAAGTGGTTAGATATGAACTACACTCCCGGCAGGACGGAGAATCCACGACGGGGTGCCCGGTTTGATAAGGGCATGATACTACGTAACCCATACAGAGATTGTTATTCTCCATAAAGGAACCAATTACGTTTAAAGACTTCTTCAAATCTTTGTTTTCGATCTCCAACTTGTCGCAATGGTCGCGCATCTGGCGCATCTCGCTGAGCGTTTGTCTCGTAGGGTCTTCTTCCTTGCGCTTTTCTGCTCCGTACAGCTGATGGACCACATCATTGTAATTGTCCACGAGCTGATGCACACGCTGCACCAGCTCCACGTTCTCTGCCTTCAAGTCGGAGATGATGTAAGCAAGGGTCTCCATACGATTGTTCTTAGGCAGATTTAC
>DAIOXG010000525.1:0-1699 GCA_036758085.1 Prevotella sp.
TTTTGTAACGATATACTTCGTCCCGACAAATTTATTATGCGAGATTATACATTGAGCAAATATTTTTATTACTTTTGCAATATAAACAAATAAAAATAGAAAATATGAAAGTATTGCAAAGTTCTGTATTTCGCGCCATTTGCGCCATTGCCGTAGGTGCGATGCTGATAAAGAATCCCGACAGCACGGTAAAGGGAATAACGATAGCTATCGGTGTGTTGTTTCTCGTGTCAGGAGTAATCTCCTGTCTTGCTTATTTCAATGCTCGCCTTCATTCAGCCGAAAACGAGGTGTATGATGCCAACGGAAAACTCCTTGTAGGCGGAAAACCGATGTTCCCAATCGTAGGTTTAGGTAGTGTGATACTCGGTTTCGTACTTGCCCTCATGCCGGGAGCCTTTGTCACTTCATTGATGTATGTGCTCGGAGCTATAATTCTGCTTGGAGCCTTCAATCAGTTTATGGTGCTCATCCAGGCACGCAAATATGCCGTTTTGCCACTGTGGTATTGGGTATGTCCAACGTTGATATTGCTTACCGGGCTCTTCGTGATGATAAAACCGATGGAGACTGCTGGACTGCCGTTGCTCATCCTCGGATGGTGCCTCTTGCTATATGGTGTCAGCGAATGTATTAATGCCTTTAAGATTCATCAATATAAGAAGATGTTGCAGCAGCAGAACAATGAGCAAAGCGACAAACAATAAGCTCGGATTGGTCGTTTTTTTTAGAGAAAAGTTCAAGTTTCTTATTTATAATCTTCCCCTCCCCCGCCTCCCCCTCCGGGGGCGGAGCAGTTTCCTTTGACTGCTAAAAAACTTGCATGTTTTTCATTATTTATTCGATAAACAAGTCGTTAATGATAATCTAACGAATGTAGTCAATAACAAATGCTTTGTTGTCAGATAGATAGAAAGAGTAACTGCTCCGCCCCTGGAAGGGGAGGCGGGGGAGGGGAAGATAAAAGTTTAGTATTAATTAGGTGGTGTATTAGGATATAAAAAAGGAGTCAAGAGATTGTCCTCATTCCATTCTCTTGACTCCTTTTTTTGTTTTTTTCAATTTTTCAATTTTTTATTCTTTCAATTTTTACTGCATCAGTCTCTCGATATACTTGCAAACCATTTCGATGCCCTTCACGTTTTCGCCGCCTTGCGGGATGATGATGTCAGCATAGCGCTTGGTAGGTTCGATGAACTGCTCGTGCATTGGTTTCAAAACTTCGAGGTAGCGGTCTACTACCATCTGCACGTCTCTTCCGCGCTCCACGATGTCGCGCTGAATATTGCGGATAAGGCGCTCGTCGGAGTCAGCATCAACAAAAATCTTCAAGTCCATCATCTCGCGTAGCTTCTTGTTAAGCAGCGTCATTATACCCTCGATGATGATAACCGGTTTCGGTTCTACATGAACAGTCTCCGGCAATCGGTTGCAGAGAATATAAGAGTAAGTAGGCTGTTCGATAGCCTTCCCGCTACGCAGCTCGTTCACTTGTTTGATAAGCAACTTCCAGTCGAAAGCATCCGGGTGGTCGAAGTTGATGGCGTGGCGCTCCTCCTCAGTCATGTGCGACGTGTCGTTATAATACGAGTCGAGTGGCACTACCGAAACATAATGAGGCGGTAAAGCCTCGACGATTTTCTTAACTACGGTGGTCTTGCCGGAACCCGTGCCTCCTGCTATTCCTATTATTGTCATA
>DAIOXG010000526.1:0-1696 GCA_036758085.1 Prevotella sp.
TGTCCAACCAATAAATCCATATTATAAACGAAGCCCTTAGCTGTGGGTATAAAACTCATAGCTAAGGGCTTTTTGTCGCTATTTTTTGGAGGTGGTTTTCTTTTTCTTTGGTGCAGGAAGTTCATCGTACATAGACAGAAACAGGTTGCAAAGAAATTCCCTGTTGTCAACATCATCGACTAAAAGCATTTCCTTTGCTCCCTCATAGGGTAATTCGTAAGTTGTTGTCGGCATAAGGGAAATGGCAGAGGATACGGGTTTTACAAGTAAGCGGTCATCGTAAATACCGCCAACGATTTTGTCACGGTAGTAGAGAATGTACTCGCCCATCATTGCCCGATAGGAGATGCTGTCCAAATCGGATAGCTGTTCTAATACAAAGGTTAAATAATTTTTACTTGACGCCATAGTACACCTACTTTCAATCATCGGTTTTGAGTTTGTCTTTGAAGGCTTCAACCATAGCGTCACTAAGTTCCTGCGAAGGAACTTTCGCCCAGATTTGCGTGGTATCAAACTCCGGGTAATGGTAACGCCACTCATCGTATTTGTCTTTACTGATTTCTTCAGAAGATAGCTTGTCAGCCTGTTCTTTCCAGGCATACAGCATTTTCCGGAGTTCGTGAGCGTCTTTGCCTTTGGAAGTATCGACTTTCAGACAGATTTCTCCGTCTGATTCACTGACAGTCAGACCGTACAAATCTTCAAGGGTAAACAAAGTGTGCATCAGCCCGATATAGCTGTCAATGTCAGGCACATCGAGGGCATGAGGGGAAACATCCAGAGCCTGCGCCAGTGCAGCGGTAAGTTCCGCTTTCGGTTTTCTTGTTCCTGTTTCGTATTGTGCTAAACGTACATCGGCACTTCGTTCGGGAAAGCCGACAATTGTACCAAGATATTTTTGTGTCATTCCACGCAGAATGCGGAAAAAATGTATTCTCTCTCCAATCGCCATAACGTGTCCACTCCTTGTATGTATTTTACAATGAGTATAGCAGATATGTTTAGGAGAAGTCAAGATAATACAAAACAAAAAAGTTTAATATTTTCCGAAAAGCCACTTGACACAAGCAAATATGCTTAGTATAATAAGCTCAAAATTAAGCAAATAAGTTTAGTGAAAATAAAATGACCGTCCGAACAGTATAAACCGCCAAGACCTTGCCAGACAGCAAGCGAGCGCCTGACATATTACGATATATCGGGACAGCACAGTGCCGAATAGGGAATACCTGCTGGAACTTTATTCGGATAGAGCGGCGATAAAAAATGAAAGAAAGGACTGATTATATGAAGAACAGATTTATTTGTGCCGAAGAAGTGGCACAGGAATTAAGCGTATCAAAGCCGTATGCCTACAAGTTAATCCGTCAGTTGAATGAGGAGCTGAAAGCAAAAGGCTTTATTACGATTTCAGGACGGGTAAACCGCCAATATTTCTATGAAAGGCTCTACGGAGCAGGAAAGGGGGACGAATAATGCCAGTATTCAAAAACGAGGACAATGGAACATGGTATGTGATGGCGAGATATGTAAACTGGAAAGGCGAGCGTAAGCAGAAATGCAAGCGTGGATTTGCGACCAAGAAAGAAGCACAGGAATGGGAGCGAATGTTCCAGTTGCAGAACTCCTCCGATATGGATATGAGTTTTGAAGCCTTTACCGAACTATATATACGGGATATGAAAAGCCGTCT
>DAIOXG010000527.1:0-1690 GCA_036758085.1 Prevotella sp.
AGAGCTATGCGTTCAGCATCCCGGCATGCCTCACGGCACATGCACAGATTCTTGCCGTAGCTGAAGACGGCTCGATGAAGGTCTATGGACCGGGTAGTGTGTTCGGACTGCACGGAGCAAAGAGTGGAACCGCTCTGCCCGCAACAAACGATTCGGTAGGAACTATGGGGAAAACACCTACGGCAGGCTGCACTCGCCTTGTAGGCTCCACGAATATAGCAGAGGACGGCAACTACTGGGATCTCGTGACCCGCAATGACGAAGTGACAGACGACGATGGCATGTATACCTTCAGCTTCACGCTTGACAAAGACGGAAACCCCTCCGACTGGCAGGTGAAGCATGATGCCAAGACTCGTGTGTCTTATATCCTTGGCAACATGACAGGGGCAACGGCGCAGCCGCTCTACAATAAGCGCGCAAGTGACAAGGGCGTCTACGACAACAATATGTATGCTTCGCTCTATTTTAACGGATCGAACGGTTATTGGGGAATAGGATATATCGTGAATGATGCGAAACGTCCTGAACAGCTTGAGCAGGCAAAAAAAGCTACGCCCGATATGCATGCCACACAGAGCGTGAATGACAACTCCGGAACTCACGATAAGCTCTTCTTCCTCGGCAATGGAGGATATGACTATACTTCTTCATATAAGTACCACGACAAGGTATTGGCTAACCAGAAACCTTTCACCCTTAATCTGCGCGGTATAACGAGAGTTGAGTATAATCCCTCTCGTGGCGATAATGACCTGGTGGTGCAAAACGACAGTTACGGCATGTCGGGCAGTATACGTATTGACGGTGGCAACAAAGCCGACTTCACGATAACTGACATGTCCATGATAGGTGATGCTGTGGAAGAAACTTATGATGCAGTAACGCGCGACTGGAAGTATGCTTCTAAGGCAGGAGACATGGAGTATGACGCCAATGAGCGTTGCTTCTCGTTGACGATATCTACCGAAGACGAAAAATACGCCACCCCGCATTATTTCAGGTTTGTTGCCAACCATGACGCAAAGCAGAACTGGGGCGAGACGGACGATAATGTGACAAGCACTTCCGGATTTGCCAGACCCATATATGATGGCGAAGATGATGACAATCACTCTTGTATGGCTGGCGATCCGAACGACGTGCAGTACCGTACTGCTGCCAGAGAGACCGAGACAGGCCTCGGAAGCACAACTCCTAATAAGAAGGATATCCTCTGGAACCGTCCTGCAGGAATCTGGACGATAAAGTTTTACCCGAAACTCGACAAGAACGGAAAGGATGTATCCTACTACACCATATCTGGAACAAAAGTCATCAAGATGCCTTTCAACTATTGCGTAGGAAAATTTATCCGTACATACAGCAACAGTGTTGCAATGGCACCTGTCGACGACAACGTGAAAGTGTATGAGGCATATAGCTACGGAAAACCGGAGGATGTAAAAGACCCACAATCACAGGGCACGGTTTATCTTCGTCAACTCAAGTACATTCCGGCAAATATGGGAGTGGTACTCGTAGGGGAAGTGCCTGAGGGAGAATCCTTCTCAGACGGTGACAAACTGAATTTCTCTTTGAAGGAAGCACCGGATGAAATGCCGTTAGAAGGTGATAATTACACGGCAGTGTGGAAAAAGGCAGGCGAGTATGCCGGTCAAGAATGGAACAACTATC
Organism: Prevotella sp.; assembly: GCA_036758085.1. GTDB lineage: Bacteria > Bacteroidota > Bacteroidia > Bacteroidales > Bacteroidaceae > Prevotella. The sequence goes on from DAIOXG010000527.1 coordinate 1,678, forward strand.
TCAAGCCGACAGT
>DAIOXG010000528.1:0-1669 GCA_036758085.1 Prevotella sp.
GTTCCCACAGGGATTTGTAGCTTAAAGTGGAGTGTTGGTTGATAATCCCGGCAAGTGCAGTTTTCAGCGCACTTCCCTTCTTACCGTCAGCATTAGAGTAGTAAGTGCCGCTGTTGTTAGGACCCTGAGCCCATGAGCAAACGGCAAAAAGAATCATTGCCGCAGCCAAAATGTTTCTTCTTAATGAGTTCATATAATTGATTTTTTGTTATTATTATTTCTCTTTTTTATAATATTTCCATTTTTCAATGTTTCAATATATCAATATTTCCATTTTTCAATTTTAAATCAATTCCTCCGGCACGCAGTCAGCCATTGCCCTGTATGCCTCCTCGCTTGGATGTAGATGGTCGCCGGAGTCAAATCCCGGGGCAAAGCTCTTGTGGTTGTTGGCATCGCGCACCGTTTTGTCGAAGTCCACACACCCGTCGAAAATGTCAGAAGAGCGCAACCAATGGTTGAAGTCTTCGCGCAGCTTGTTTCTCTCCTCGTTGTAAGTTCTCCATCCGAGGATAGGCAGGAGTGTACCGCTCCAAACCCTCAGTCCGAGACTTCTTGCATGCTTAACGTAAATATCTTCCACTCCGTGTTCCAAGTCTTCGAGTGTAGGCATGTCGCTCCACGGGCGGAACGGGTTTACATCAGTCCCCACGGGGTGTATGATATCGTTGATGCCATGCTGTATTATAACATCCGTAGCACCGCTAACATTCATTTCAATCGGGAATCTTGTAGCCCCTTTTAGGCCGTAAGCTTGATATGTGATGCAGTCATATTGTCTGAGAATCCTCGTTCCGCTCACGGCACGTCGTATCACGGCAACATTGTTCGATCCCCTTTCCCTTGCCCTTATCGCCAACCAGTCCGGCCAGCTTTGTGCAGTTATGGAATCGCCGTAGCATATCAGAGTATGGTTCTTGCTTTCGGTGTGTATGTCAATTGTGTTTAAGAAATAAAACCATTGAGTATGTCTTGTCAGGTCAAGCGGCAGAGACTCTTCCTCCGTGAAGTCGCCATAGCTGTATTGTCCCTTCGAAAGAGGTCCTGTAATCAGCGTTCCGGCGTTCATCTGAGTGAATCCCTGAAGATACATACTGACAATAATTTTCTCGTAGGCATTCACTTCGAGTTCAACCTCGTCGCTCTCCATTTCATTTCCCGGCATGATGGTAGCCTCCGCTTTCCCGTTGAAAGATACGGTAGTTTTACTGTTGCTGAAGTCATTCGCCTTGGCTACAATAACCTTACTTATCGTTACCGGTTCCGTGCCGGTAAGATTAGAAAACCTCAGTTTCAGCTTGTCTCCTGAAAAAGGAATCTCTATCGGATACCTCAGAGTAATGTCTTTAGCGTATATAGCTTCGCGGCGGTCGGTTATTGATGTGGCATTCCCCCAACAGCTAACCCATTTGTCGTACACCTTATTATATATAGTAGCGTTATTGTTCATTTAAAATTAAAAGATAAAATTTAAAAATATAGTAGAGATAGTGCAAGTCGAATGCAATATACCCGTATAATCCAAACAGTTTGTATTCATTGCTGAGATGCTGCTTATCTTATGCAAAGATAGTACATTTATGTCAAGAAAAAGCATAAAGTGGTGAGAATTAATCAGTTCTGAGCAAGTATTTTGCCGAAAAGTGCAAAAAAAATGAAATATATTTCC
>DAIOXG010000529.1:0-1659 GCA_036758085.1 Prevotella sp.
TCTGATATTCCACATGAATACTATAGACTATACCTCGACAAAAATTATACTCAGACAATATGCAACAAGGAAATCGAGAAAATGTTCTAAACTTCTTATTATCTTTTCGTAGTGGTAACATGCCCGGTTCCATAAACTGAAATTTAGTTAAAACAAAACAATAAAGCTAATGTAAGTGTAGAAGTATCAATAATATTGGCTAATTTTGCACCATGAAAACTGAAAACAGGATTTGAGTTTTGTAAGTAAGCAATAAAAATTCTCGTTTTATATCATGTAAACATCTATGGGCGAATAGCTCAGACAATATTAGGTATTATATATTTAGACATCATTAATTATATTAAATAGGTATGAAGAAAAAAAGCAACTTTTTGATTCTGCTTTTTGCTGCTGCCATGTTGGTAACATCATGCGGAAGCAAGCAGAGCGGTAAACCGAATTTCGGCGACGACGAATATGCGGTTAGAACAATCAGCGGTCAGAGCACAGAACTCCAGACCACTTACCCTGCTACCATCAAGGGTGTTCAGGACGTAGAGATTCGTCCGAAAGTTTCAGGATTCATAACAAAACTTTGCGTGCAGGAAGGTCAGACTGTGAAGAAGGGTCAGCTGCTCTTTGTTATCGACAACGTAACTTATGCCGCAGCTGTTCGCCAGGCTCGCGCAGCCGTAAATTCGGCAAAGGCACAGCTCAACACAGCCAAACTGACTTACACAAACAACGAGAAACTGTTTAAGAACAACGTTATCGGTTCTTACGAACTTCAGTCTGCAAAGAATGCCCTCGAGGCTGCATACGCAGCAGTGGCACAGGCTGAGGCAAACTATACATCAGCAAAGCAGAACCTCGACTTCTGCTATGTTACGAGTCCTGCCGACGGAGTTATCGGCGATCTGCCATACCGTGTGGGTGCGCTCGTCAGCGCATCAAGCCAGCAGCCGCTGACTACGGTGTCAAACATCGGCTCTATGCAGGTTTACTTCTCTATGACAGAGAAAGACCTGCTCGACATGACAAAGGGTGTGGGCGGTATCCACGCTGCCATCAAGGACTATCCGGCAGTGAAGCTGCAGCTCGCCGACGGTACGATCTACTCTCACGAAGGTCGTGTTGCTACAGTGAGCGGCGTTATCGACCCGACAACAGGTACCGTTTCTATGCGTGCCGACTTCCCTAACCCGGAGCATCTGCTCAAGAGCGGTGCATCAGGAAGCATCGTTGTTCCTCACCACGCTTCATCGGCTATCATCATCCCACAGGATGCCGTTTCGCAGGTACAGGACAAGTACTTCGTATATGTAGTAGGCTCAGACAACAAGGTTAAGTACACTCCAGTAACGGTAAATGCCAACAACGACGGTAAGAACTATATCATCGAGAGCGGACTGAAAGCTGGCGACCGTGTGGTAATGAACGGTATTTCAGCCTTGACCGACGGACAGAAGATTACTCCGCTGACAGAGGCTCAGTATCAGGAGAAACTGAAGAAGACCGAGGCTATGGGTGCTGACCAGGGCGACCTGAGCAAATTGAAGAAGGATTTCGGAAAATAATATTCTGGGAGAGGGAAGAGGGATTAGAGATTAGAGCTTGATAGCCTTTTCTGTTAATCATAAATAACCTTTTCTATTAATCAAACAATCCCTAATCCAT
>DAIOXG010000530.1:0-1650 GCA_036758085.1 Prevotella sp.
ACCCTCTGCTTGTAAGGCAGATGCTCTAAACCAGCTGAGCTAAACGCCCTTGCTCTTGTAAGCGGTTGCAAAGGTATGAAGTTTTTCTGTAACCGCCAAATTTTATTTAAACTTTTTTCATTTTAGGCGTATTTTTTTTAAAAAAGAACATTTTAGAGGGATGAATTATTCCTTTTTTACTATTTGATTAAAGTAAGGATAAGGGATTTCTATGTTTTCTACATCAAACCTCTCCTTGATGTTTTTCAGCAAGTCGTATTTCATTATTGTAGCCTTCACGGCAGTATCAGCCCAAGCCCAAGCGCGCAGGGTGATAGCAGAGTCGCCGAGTTCCACTACCCGGATTGCCACCTCAGGCTCATTCCGTTTCTTTTCCTCCGCAGAGCGGTGGTCGATGAGCAAGGGGTGGAGCATGATTACGCTTCGCATCACGTTGATAGCCTTGTCGAGATTCGTGTCGTAGGATACGCCGATATCGATAAAGGCGCATGTTGACGAGTCGCCATACGATGAGTTTATTATTGTAGCCGAATTGATTTTGCTGTTAGGTATAAGAATCATTCGGTTTTCGATATTCTTTATTATAGTATGGCGCAGTGTGATTTCGATAACCGTTCCCACAACGTCGCTGTCTACCTTTATGAAGTCGCCGACCTTAAACGGACGTGTGAAAATGATGAAGAGTCCGCCAACGATATTCGACAGAGCCTCCTGTGATGCGAGACCGACAGCCATGGCGAGGATTCCGGCACTGGCAAGTATCGAGTTGCTGATTTTCTCCATTCCCGGTATCAGCGAGAGGAACGTGGCGCATCCGATGATATAAATTGCCGTTACCACGATTTGCTTCAGGAACATAACCTTCGTTACGTCCATTCCTTTCTCAGCCTGTTTGCGCATGGTATGTCGGAAGATATACTTTGCCAGTGCGGTGAGAATTCTCACCACAAGGTAGATGATAACCAGCTTTATTCCGAAGATAATGGCATCTTCGAGTTTGATGTTCAAGTGTGCCTCGTTGAGCAGATGTTTCAGAGAGTGTTCCGGCACTTTTTCTATGGATGTTATGGATAGAAATGAGTTTGTCATATTTTTATAAAACTGATAGGGTAATAATTAAATCAACAATCCCTACACCACAGACTGCTCACTCCCCTCCCTCTGGGGAGGGGGAAGCCGCCAATGGCGGCGCGGGGGGAGAGGCTCTAATATGAAGCCGTGCATGGAATGCCCATAGCTATTACCCGGTCGCGGATAGCATCGAGTTCCTCATGGGAAGCCTTTTTCAAGTCGTGGTCAGGAGTTTCGCGGTCGATGGTGTATACCATCACTTCCATCGGCTGAATTCGTTTTACGGCATCGAGCCATGGTTGGATGTATTCCTCCTTCACGTTATTCACGTCTTCGCCGTTCATCAGTCCTTTCATGAACATGGTCTGTATGATTAAATGTCCGTGGAAGCTCTTCAGACTCTCGATGATATCCTCCACATTGTAGCTCGGTTGTTGCGGGCGGTCCACCTTATTAATATAGTCGGTGTCTACGGTGTCGAGTTTCAGTATATTGTTGTCAACCTTCATCAGTGCCTCGTGCACCTGTTTCCGGTGTAGCATAGTGGAGTTGCTCAATACCGACACTTTAGCTTCGGGG
>DAIOXG010000531.1:0-1635 GCA_036758085.1 Prevotella sp.
TTTTTATCCACTGCTGCGGACGGATTATCTTCAATATACTTTTTATACTCATACCTCTTTATATATATGTATAGGAAAATAGTGTGCTAAGGTACTCACTTTTTACATATCATGCAAGACTGACAACAGATTTTCCGGCTTGTAGACATAAAAAGCATTGACTTTTAGTCTCATTTTGTTTTGTTTTCTCTATCCTTTAACGTACCTTTGCATAATATAAGCTGCATCTCGGGATAAGAAATGAATACATTCATTTCGTTCTCCTCTCGATTTGCATTATATTTGCATAAATATTTGCATTATCATTACTCAGCAATAAATATAAAAACAAAATAAATATGGGAAAGATAATTCTTACAGGCGACCGCCCTACGGGCAAACTCCATCTGGGACATTATGTGGGATCGCTGCGCCGCCGCGTGGAACTGCAGAATGCCGGCGACTTCGACCGCATGTTCGTGTTTATGGCAGACGTGCAGGCTCTTACTGACAATGCTGACAATCCGGAGAAAATACGACAGAACATCATTGAGGTGGCTCTCGACTATCTGTCTGCCGGACTGGATCCGGAGAAATGCACACTCTTCATTCAGAGCCAGATTCCGGAACTCGCCGAACTGACAACTTATCTGATGAACCTCATTACCGTATCGCGCGTGCAGCGCAACCCAACGGTAAAGACAGAAATCAAATTGCGCAACTTCGAGGCTAATATCCCGCTCGGCTTCTTCTGCTACCCTGTCAGCCAGGCTGCCGACATCACCCTCTTCAAGGCCACCACAGTGCCTGCCGGCGAAGACCAGGAGCCGATGCTCGAGGTAACCCGCGAACTCGTGCGCCGATTCAACCAGACCTACAGTCCGGTCCTCGTAGAACCGGAAATTATGCTTCCTGAGAACGCCACAGCACGCCGTCTGCCGGGAACTGACGGCAAGGAGAAGATGTCGAAATCTCTCGGCAACTGCATCTATCTGAGCGACTCGGCGGCTGACGTATGGAAGAAGGTGAAGAAAATGTCTAACGGTGCTCCGCGAATGAGTATGGACGAACCGGGACATCTTGAGGGGAATGCCGTATTCACTTATCTCGAGGCTTTCAGCACTCCAGACGACTTTGCCGAGTTCTGGCCTGAATACAAGAATCTTGACGAACTGAAGGAGCATTACGTTCATGGAGGCATCGGCGACGGAACGACAAAGAAATTCCTCAACAACGTGCTCAACAAGATGCTGGAGCCTATCCGCCAGCGCCGCCACGAATTCGAACAGGATATTCCGGAAATATACAATATCCTGCGCAAGGGAACGGAGGCTGCCCGCGAAACTGCCGCTCAAACGATGGACGAGGTGCGCAAAGCTATGCGTATAGACTACTTCAACGATACTGCCCTTATCCAGCAGCAGGCTGAAATGTATAAAAACAAATAAAAAAGTCTGGACCAAGTAAGACCAGACTTCTTCTGAAGTTAGAGACAATATCATAAAACGTATTGTCTCTAACTTATCCTGTATAATTCATAGAATGAAATAATGTATATTATCAGAAGGATATATTTTTAGACAAAAACATTAAAAAACCCCGAACCAAGTAAAACCCTCGTTCCTCGGGTTTGTCGATGTATTAACATATTTCCTT
>DAIOXG010000532.1:0-1620 GCA_036758085.1 Prevotella sp.
CGCCGAAGGTTTCCTTGATGGTTCGCTTGTCGAGCACGGAGTAGGCAGGACGGGTCACTGGCGAAGGATATTCCGAGCTGTAGCAGGGCTGTATGTCGCACTGTGTGTGTCCGGCTATGCGGGCTATCATCTGTGTGAAGTCGTACCAGGAGCACACTCCCTCGTTAGAGAAATGATAGATGCCGGTGTATTTGCTCTTGTCGTCGGCCGACTTTATCTTGTCTATGACAGTGAGGATGGCGTTGGCCAGGTCGAGAGCATAGGTAGGAGTTCCGCACTGGTCGAACACTACCTTCAACTGTGGCTTTGTGGCAGTGAGGTTGAGCATTGTCTTGCAGAAGTTCTTGCCAAACTCAGAGTAGAGCCATGCGGTGCGGATGATGACATACTGGCAACCGCTTGCCATGATTTTCTGTTCGCCGTGAAGCTTGGTTGTACCATATACGCCTGTAGGAGTTCCCTTCTGCTGGGGTCCGCAAGGCACATTGTATGGTTCCTTGCCAAAGACGTAGTCGGTGGAAATCTGCACGAGCAGTCCGCCTGTCTCCTTCATTGCCAAGGCAAGGTTCTCTGGAGCATCGGCATTCAGTTTCTCTGCAAGTGCTGCCAACTTCTCGTCGTTTTCGCAGGCATCCACATTGGTCCATGCCGCACAGTTGATGATGGCGTCTATGTGGTTCTCGCTCACCATCTTGCGTATGGCGTCCATGTCTGTAATGTCGAGGTAAGTGGTTTCCACGCCTTCCACCTGGTTCACGTCGGTGAAGAGATAGTGGTCTGTGGTGTTCTTGCTCACGATTCTCATCTCGTTGCCGAGCTGTCCGTTGGCTCCTGTCACTAATATATTCATTTTCTTTTTTGTTTTGTTGTTGTTTTTTGCTCTGCAAAAATACTACTTTCCGTTGATACAGCCAAGACTTCATTGCTAAAGTTTACTAATGCTCTCTTAATGAGCTATAAAAACAGAGCCCCCGCAGACTTTCCTTGATGTGGGGAAGAGTCTGCGGGGGCATCTCTATGAATAAGCGACAGGCTCTCTACAGAAAATGCCTGTCGTGGGGTAATCGCTAAAGCTTAGAGCTTGAACTTGTAACCCAAAGTAATCTGGAATACAGAGTTGCAGCCAGAATCACCATCCGCAATTTTTGATACACCGATATTGTAACGAGCATCGAGGCAAACGTTCATGTACTCGTAAGAAATTCCTACAGGAATAGAGAAATCAAAAGTCTTTATCTCAGCTCCTTCTGGTGCGTATTTGTCGTAGTCGATACTGATGCCGGCAACTTTTACTTTGTTGCTTACGTTGAATGCAGGCTGAATACCAGCTTTCAGTGCCAGGCCTTTTGCAACATAGGCGTTTACCAAAATAGGGATATTCACATAGTTCATCTCCAATTTTGGGTCACCTTCTGCGTCCTTAACTGAGGCTCCTTGCATAGAATAGAGAAGACCGGCGCTGATTCCTACCATGGGTGAAACGTGATATTCTCCCTCTATACCGCCAACGAAGCCTGCTATGTAACCAGCTTCGTCATCAGTAACGGAAGATACGTTCAAACCGACTTTAGGCTGAATAGTGATGTCGCCTGCTGAATACTGTGCGAATGCACCTACTGA
>DAIOXG010000533.1:0-1612 GCA_036758085.1 Prevotella sp.
GATTGCGGTTTAAGGGCACAATGCTATCGCTGAATAGTTACTTGTTGCCCAGGCACTTATAAATAATGTTAAACTATAGTGTTGCGGAATTAAGGAAACATATAATATGAGAAGTTCTACCCTATTATTTACTATTGCCTCGGCAATGCTTCTGCAGGCTGCTCCTGCGGTGGCACAAAACAATGTGCCTATCAGAAGAATCAAGGCTGTAAAGCCTTCTACCGAGCTTACGCTGCTCGACAGAGTGGAAAGCGACACGCACAAGAAGGAATATCAATACAACGAGTATGGATATATCACGTCGGTCATGGAATACAACAAAGAGGCAGGACAGTGGGTGCTCGACACCGACAACTCGTATCGCCAGGAGTACGTGTTCGACGCCGACGGACAGTGTACAGCCAGAACTGCCTACAACGTGGACAAGGCTGGCAACAAGACCTCTGAGAAGAACAAAGCCGAAGTGGAAGTGATAGGCAACACGACATGGGAGCGCCACTATCAGAAATACGTCGACGGAACCACTCACCAAAGTGAGGCATACGCCTACGACCAGTGGGGCAACCGCGTGGAGAAAATCAATTATGGATACGACATCGACAGCAAGAAGGAGTACATAAGCGGCTATAAGAAGAGAGAATACTCCGGACCGGTAGACAAATACGCCGACAATGCAAACTACAATAGCATCAGGGAAAGCCGACTTTTGTATGATCTTACGGCAGAAACAAATGGTTCGGACCAAACCACGATGGATATAAACGAGCTGTATGTTGATGAATTCCGTAAGATGGTATGGCAAACGGAAAACGACAAACTGTACAAACGTGTCTATAGCTGCGAAGGCTATCTACAAATCACGGTAGGAAGTATAGAGAGAGAAATGTGGAAATCGTCCGAACATGAATACAAACTCAACGCTGACGGCACCCGCCCCGTACAGGAGACAATGCGCTACTATAGCAAGAATGGCGAGGTAACAAGCGAGCACACTTCCACTTTCGCATGGGACAATAGCGGTCGCCTGCTATCCTTCATCAAATACAACAAATCATCATCGGAAATATCATATAAAAATGAATACACTTACGCCGACGACTATGCAAAGAAGCTGTCGCTGCGTGAAGCTATTGACGCATTAGACGGTGGCGGTCAGATATATCCGGAGGACGAGTTACTGCAGTTTGGACGTATAGCAACCTCTTCTTACTATTATGCCGACGATGGAGATAAGGGTGAGAGTACATACGAGTGGAACGCCAACGGACAACTCATTGGAGGCACATGGACGGAGACTTATATACAGTCTGACCCCGACAACAACGACACGTCAACTGTGACCGACTACGGCGAGGCACGAGTAGGATATAACGCAGATGGACATATTGCATGGAAGATTGACCATAGCATCGGCGAAAACGACTTCACCAAGATTGAATACCTGTACAACAAGAAAGGTATATGGACTGGTGAGGCAGAATATTCGGGCGACAGTTGGAATGGTCCGTGGACCAAGGTAGATTGGAGCAAAGCAAGAGCCAGAAAGGGACTAGCAATGCGTGCAGCTAAAGCGCCGAAGTTTATCGATGATATGACCGACGGCTATCATTCT
>DAIOXG010000534.1:0-1611 GCA_036758085.1 Prevotella sp.
CATCTCTTGCAGCTCTTTCATCGTGAGAGCCATTTTGCCGTTTCGGGCAGCATCCGAGCGGAGGCTGTATTTATGAAAACGGTCGAAAATCTGATGGTCGGTGAAGGCACATATCCTCAGACTGTTGTCGGCAAAACCGCCATGCAGCGTTTTGTCAATAGGGGTGAAAGGTATAGGTTCAGAGGGCACTTCGCTGCCGTCGGCAAGCTTCTTGTGCTGAGCCATCTCGTCGAAAATGTCGCGCAGACGCTGGTTTTGCTTCTGACTGTCGGCGAGGATATATAGCTTGTAGCCTTGCAGAAGATAATTTTCAAGAGATTTCGTCAGCAAGTCGAAATTCTTGTGGAACAGTGGCTGGGCACTGGTGTCGAAGTTTACCGTAGCCTGTGGAGTGCCCGTTTGGCTGCCTCCAAATTCTATACGCTTGAATTTAACGAGACATTCGGCAAACTGAGTGGCAGAACAGAGCGTGTTCTCCGATTTCATCTGTCGGATAATCTCCTGCTGCTCCATTTCCGTTGCGCCCTCAAGCTTTTCGGTTATTGCCTGTTGGGAGAAGCCGTCGCGGTAAGTCTTGTCTATAACGTCGTGGACAAAAGTCAAGTCTTTCATCACGATAAGCGCATTGTTTGGCAGAAATTCGAGGAACGGGATTTTTTCGGATTTCAGTCCGGCAAGTTCCGGCACAATGTCCATAGACTCAACCTTTGCCTTTGAAAGCTGCGACTGAACGTCGAATGTCCTTATCGAGTCGATTTCGTCGCCAAAGAAATCCACACGGAACGGGAACTCATGACTATACGAATATACATCGAGAATACTTCCCCTTACGGCAAACTGTCCCGGTTCGTAAACATAGTCCACTTCCTTGAATCCGAAAGAACGCATCGTCTTCTCAATCTCAACAATGTCTTTCTCCTCACCCACATGCAGCGATATCGTCCTGTCGTCAAGATGCTTGTTGGATACGACAAGTTCAGACAATGCCTCCGGACAGGAAACGATAAACAGTTGGGGGCTGGAAGCAGGGCGTGTATCTTTAACCCGGCTCAACACTTCCGTTCTGAGAATCTCGTTAGCAGCATCGCGCTGCCCGTATTTCACCTGGCGCCTGTAGGCAGAGGGGAAAAACAAAACATTCTCATTGCCGAGCATTTGCGTCAAGTCATGATAGAAATAACCAGCCTCTTCGGTGTCGTTGAGCACGAAAAGGCATATGCCAGGCAGCCTCTTAATTAAAGAGGCAAACACAACGGGCGTTGCGGAGGCATGCAGACCGCGAATGGAAATGGTGCTTATGCTCTCGTCGCCGATAGCTTTCAGAAGTGCTCCCGTCTGCGGGGCTGCCGAATATAATTCAAGAATCGTTTGAATGTCCATCTTTTACCTTAAAAAACAATCAAGTAAGTGCAATGAAAACTTGTTTCCGAATTGCCGAACGTGAGTCTTTTTATTAAAAAATACCATGTGCCAAGCCATGACAAGGAAACGTCTGTCGCCATGGCGAAGCTGAAAATCGCTGCGAAGTTACACAAAAGCAAGAAATTACACAAAAAATAAATATTCAGAATTCTAAAAACTATTTAAAAAGTATCTCACTTAGAGTTTTAT
>DAIOXG010000535.1:0-1598 GCA_036758085.1 Prevotella sp.
AACAACGTAAATATATTTCCCGCCACCTATGCGGGAAACATAAAACTATAATTTCTTTCGCAGAGTTAGTCACCCTGTGAGGGATATTCACCTAATAACCGGAAAAATCATAGCACCGTTCTGCGAAAAAATCAAGTGATTTCGATTGATTTCTGCCATTTTTCAAGAAAATTTCGGAATTTTGGTTGTTGAAAAGCGTCACGCCATAAACGAACACTATTTTCCCGACAGGAATGGACAGTCCGGTGCGCAGTCAGAAAACGGTTAAGGCAACACCGCACAATTGAGGTTTCCCCAAAACAGAAAACGTCCAACCACAAAAGGTCAGACGCATTCCAAAATCTGCTTGCGAGGCAAACCTCAATTAAGCCGCCAGACAGGGTCTGTCAGCTAAAATCAAGTTTGCCAAAGCAAACATACTATTCATTTTTGCGATTTGCTTTTGCAACCCTCGGGATCGCGTCTTTCGAAAGGGAAGCTGCAGCTTAACCACAGCAAAAACATGTTCAACTTTGGCGCGTACAGAGGATTTCTCATGCTCACGGCGTTTGATTTGTGCTTGGGAGCGTGCGGAGTTATTCTTACTTTGGCTGGGACGGCGATTGATTTTGTAGTGGACAGACTTACCGGCTTTGTTCTTCTTCAGTGCTTCTGGTCGTTTCTCCGCTCCGAGATAGCCGCTATCTCCATAGACTTCTTCCTCATCTCCGGTAAGAAGTTCCGAGGTCACCGTAACATCATGCTCGTTGGCAGCTGTCACTTTTACCGTATGAACCAAACCACTTTCTTTATCTACTCCCATATGGGCTTTATAGCCAAAGTGCCATACATTGCCTTTTTTTGCCGAGTGAGCCTCCGGGTCACGTTCCTTCTTCTCGTTCTTGGTAGAGGAAGGAGCCTCGATAAACGTGGAATCCACAATCGTGCCCCGTTTCAAAATCAAACCCCGCTGCATCAGAAGTTCTACTACTTGCGCAAACAGCTCCTGCTGGATTCCGTTTCTTATCAGAATGTTGCGAAATCGCCCCAGCGTATCGCCATCCGGCACTTGATTGCTGGATTCTACTCCGCAAAAGTCCGAAAAGGCACGGCTGTCGATTACCTCTGCAACCGTTGCCATATCGGAGAGATTATACAGATTTTGTACAAGATAGATTCTCAGCATCCGTTCCAAATCGTAGGGCTTGTTGCCGCGCTCTCCTTTGTAGTAGTACGGCTTGATAATGCTTATCCATTTCTCCCATGGTACGATGCGCTCAATCTCGCCTAAAAATGCTCGTTTCTTTGTCCGCACCTGCGATAATTCGTCGCTCAGGGCGGACAGACTCTGTTGTTTATCCATATCTATAGTATTCCACTTTTTGCGGCTATTTCCATTATGCGGTATTGCCTTATGACTACTCTTGTTTTTTCGAGATAGAAGTGGAACTGAATCAATGGCTGTGAGAAGTCGTAGCGCTACGCTTCAAAGCGCACAACACAAGAAAAGAGTTTCGGATACATTCCAGATGAACGCGAAGCTTTATACCTGCACTTATCGCCCGCATAAACACGTAGAACCCTGTGAAACTCCGTGCATTCCACCAATATAAGCTCTG
>DAIOXG010000536.1:0-1596 GCA_036758085.1 Prevotella sp.
CAGGTGAGGTCGGGGAAGGTCTTCGGATACTTTCCGTCGATTTAGCCAAGACTGCAGAGTTATCGGAGTGCGCCGGGAAGGAGAACTAAATCATGAAAATCGGATACATAGTACGATACGATTTGAAACTGAATCCGCATTTAACAGAGCGCTTTAAGTTCAGAGAGGCAACATTCACTCGCAGAATTACCTCTCGCGGTGACAGGGTTTACTCGAAAATGTTGCAGCGTCCAATCGATTATGAGGAAATCGTTGATAACGCTGAAATCATGAAGAAGAATCCGAGTTTAATTCTCGTGTGCGAGCCTTTCCTTCTGGATGATGAGTTGAGAGATAGGGTAACGAAGTGGGTTGAGTGGGCAAATCACGCAGACCCCAAAGAGTATGACCCGTTTGCGTCAGAGGTGGTATGATGAAAATTTTATCCAAAAAGCAAATGAAGGCGCTGATGGAGGATTATCCGGACGGCGGAATTGTTTTTGCTGAATATACTCCGGATGTATTAAAAAGCGAGCTTATGGTTACGGACGGAGACTTCGGTGCAAGAGAGGTTATCCCACATCACGGCGAGGTGTTCGACTTTGACTGGAATATTGAAGAATACGGCAGCGACTCTATGTTTGCTGTTTTTGATAACGAAGATGTACTTCAGATGATTCAGACTTTGACGAGTGGCTTGCAGATTTATCTAAACTACTTATAAATTACGAAGGAGGTGCTCTTATGACAATCGAAGAAATTAAGGATATGGTTGAAAAAGAGGAGTATGATTTTCTACGAACCAATCCGCATTTATCAGGAAGATTGGTTTTCCTGACACTTGGCGGAAGTTACGCATACGGAACGAACGTGGAAACCTCCGATGTAGATATCCGTGGCTGTGCTCTGAATCGCAAGAGCGATTTGCTTGGGCTATCTAATTTTGAACAGGTGGTCAATACCGAAACGGATACCACGGTTTATAGTTTTAATAAGCTGGTGAGCTTACTGATTAACTGCAACCCGAATACAATCGAGCTCCTTGGGTGTAAGCCTGAACACTATTTTCTGCTTACTGATGTCGGCAGACAGATGATTGAAAATAGAGGACTTTTCTTATCACAGAAGGCAGTTGCATCTTTTGGCGGTTATGCTACGCAGCAGCTGCGCAGGCTCCAAAATGCTCTCGCCAGAGATAGGGTTTCTCAAGCCCAGACGGAAGAACATATCAAAGGGGCGCTTGAACGTTCTATTAAATCCTTTGAGGACAAGTTTACCTCGTTTGAAAATGGTGGCATTAAACTCTTGACCGACAAAAGCCAGCGTGACGACCTTGATTTGGAGGTTTACTGCAACATTCACATTGATAAATACCCAGCGAGGGAGTTTCAAACGTTGCTTAACACACTTTCCTCCGTTGTCGGGAACTATGAAAAGTTGAATCATAGAAATCACAAGAAAGACGATGCACACCTTAATAAACACGCTATGCATCTTATCAGGTTGTACCTTATGTGCTTAGATATTCTCGAGAAACAAGAAATCTGTACCTATCGTGAAAATGATAGAGACTTTTTGCTGAGCATCAGAAATGGCGCGTTTCAGAATGAGGATGGG
>DAIOXG010000537.1:0-1488 GCA_036758085.1 Prevotella sp.
ATTTCATGATACGTATTCTTTTGTGAATTAAAAACTGTTTTTATAATCACCGTTCTGCGGGATTAATAACCCGGATTCTGGTGTAAGTTATGGTTACCGGATATTTCAGTAGAAGGAATAGGGTAGATATCGTAGTGAGAGTCAACACCCACACCATTAGGCTGTCCGCCCTTGAAACTCCATAGATACTTGCTGTTGGTGTATAGATCAAAGCGTACGAGGTCGCTGCGACGGCGTCCTTCAAGATAGCATTCGCGGCACCACTCGTCGAGGATAGTATTGAGGTCTACAGATTTAGCCACGTTCTTTCTGTGGGCACGTTCCTGCAACTTCTGTATGTCTTTCAGTGCTCCCTCTTTATCGCCAAGGCGATAGAGGGCCTCGGCACGAGTAAGGTAAATCTCGCCAAGACGGAAGAGAGGAATATCAGTATCGCAGAAGTTGTCGCCATGAACGGCGCCACCGTCAGAGCGTACGTTAGACCATTTCACGATAGACAGTCCGTCGAAGAAGTTCTTGATCTGCTTGTCAGGAGACAAACGGCGTACGCCTCCGGCAAAACCTCCGTAAAGGAGCGCACGGTCGTCGCCAGCCTTCTCAATCATCTCCTCAGTACTACCACCGAGAGCCTTGTCCATCTTTATGATGTCGGCTTCAGTAAACTTAGAAGCATCGAGGTCGTTGTCTTTCAGATAGTCCTCGTAGGCCTTCTTGCATGCATCGTTGTCAGCATTTACTATGTCGAGCGACGGCAAGAATTTAGCCACAAGGTCTTTGCGTGCGAGCAAACACTGCCAAGGGTTAGTCTGATAGTAATAAGGCATGCCATCGCAGCGAGAACCGTTGATAAGCATAGTAGAACCACCATGGTTGCGGGTCTTTGCTCCGTCCTGTCTTATAGGCAGGATGATTTCCTTCATAGCCTCCGGATTCTCGTCGTTGTCAGCCATAAAGAGCTGCTGATATCCAGTGTAGCCATTCTTTGTAGCCTTTGCCAGGTCGTAGGCATTGCTCTCTATAATCTTGTCGCAATAGTCCTTAGCCTTCTGATAATCGTTAATCTCGCCGTCTGTATATACTTCAGCGTTCAGAGCCAGACGTGCATGGAGTGCATAAGCAGCACCGCGGTCAGCACGACCGAAGTCTTTTGCATTACAGTAAGCACCAACATCTTTCATCAAAGGTTCTATTGCTGTCAGTTCCTCGTCAATCCACTTGTAGAGGTCAACACCAACCTTTTCGACAGGCAGTTTACCGTTGAACTCCAGTTTGAACGGAGCTCTGCGGAAGAGGTCGAGGAACTGGAAGTAGTTGAGGCAGCGCAGGAAACGAATCTCTGCAATCTTGTCGTCGGACAGTTTGCCCGTCTGTTCGCTGATAAACTGGTTGTGGAGTGTGATATCGTAAGCCAGTCGCTGGTAACACCAGTTTACACGTGTAGAAGCCGAAGTCCATGCCATATTAGTGATAGGGATCATGTCTTCGTTG
>DAIOXG010000538.1:0-1475 GCA_036758085.1 Prevotella sp.
TCTGCATTTGTAAGAAAAATGCAATAAAATGTCGTCTTTACAACTCTTTAATACATATTATAAAATAAATAATACAGTTTTCTCGTTAAAGAGAATAAAATGATATACTTTTGCAAGTAAAACATAAGTTGAATAATTATGACACAATTATCAGACCGTCTTAACAGACTCGCACCATCTGCAACATTGGCAATGTCGCAGAAAAGCGGAGAGATGAAAGCCCAAGGCATCGACGTAATCAACATGAGCGTGGGAGAACCTGATTTCAACACTCCTGACCACATCAAGGAAGCTGCAAAAAAGGCAATCGACGAGAACTACTCAAGATATTCTCCAGTGCCGGGATATATGGAACTGCGCAAAGCTATCGTAAACAAACTGAAAAACGAGAACGGACTCGAATACTCCGTAAACGAAATACTTGTGTCCAACGGTGCAAAGCAAAGCGTATGTAATACGGTGATGGCTCTTGTCAACGACGGCGAGGAAGTTATCATACCGGCACCATATTGGGTAAGTTATCCGCAGATGGTAAAACTTGCAGGAGGAAACCCTGTAATCGTAGAGGCTGGCTTTGAACAGAACTTCAAGATGACTCCGGAGCAACTTGAGGCTGCAATAACACCTAAGACAAGAATGATAATCCTCTGCTCGCCAAGCAACCCGACGGGAAGCGTATATTCAGCAGAGGAACTTGAGGCACTTGCAGAGGTCGTAAAGAGACATGAAAACCTTTATGTACTCGCCGACGAGATTTATGAGCATATCAACTATATCGGTAAGCACCACAGTATCGCACACGTCGACGGTATGAGAGAGCGCACTATCATTGTAAACGGAGTGTCAAAGGCTTATGCCATGACAGGATGGAGAATCGGATTCATCGCCGCTCCGGAATGGATCGTCAAGGGCTGCAACAAACTCCAGGGACAGTACACAAGCGGTCCGTGCTCAGTAAGCCAGAAGGCTGCTGAGGCTGCATATACAACATCACAGGAGTGTGTCGAGACAATGCGTAAGGCGTTCGAGCGCCGTCGCGACCTTATCGTGGAACTTGCAAGTCAGATTCCAGGACTTGAGGTGAACAAACCGGAAGGTGCCTTCTATCTCTTCCCGAAATGCAGCAGCTTCTTCGGCAAGAGCTATAACGGCAAGACCATAAACAACTCCACAGACCTCGCAATGTTCCTTCTTGAGGTAGGTCATGTGGCAACAGTCGGTGGAGATGCGTTCGGCGATCCGTATTGCTTCAGAATGAGCTATGCAACAAGTGATGACAATATCCGTGAAGCGATGAAACGAATAAAGGATACACTTGCATTGCTGAAATAAGAATAAATGTAAATATAAAATATGTTAGGTGGCTAAAATATGCTATAAAGCAGATATTTTAAAAAAAATCACTAAGTGGTTGTTAAAATCATTTAAGAAAGTATGCGTGATAATTATTAAATTATTATCTTTGCATCACTATG
>DAIOXG010000539.1:0-1454 GCA_036758085.1 Prevotella sp.
GCACTCCAAACGGATATTACGTTTACTCGTTTAGCGGTACGCATCTTCGTAACAGCTATTATAAAGGAACATTCTGGGATGCCCATAAGCAGATGACGCTCTTCCGTGCCGATACAGACTTCAACGGTGAGTCGTATGCTGCCGACTGGAGTTTGCCTCGCGGCAAGGATATAATAATAGCAAACGTATTCAATGCTGACTCCCGCTGGCGTGTATATGCCGAAGAAAACGGTACGGAATATCCTATGCACCGTATAGACTCGAAGGGGCAGGATGCTTTTGCCACAGGATATCATCATAAGTATGAGGTGGCGACAAGTTTCCGGTTTATCAGTAAGCAGAACGGCTATCTTATAATGAACCACCTGTATTATTACGAGCCGAAACATCCCGATTCTGATATCACGATTATAGCCCGCGACCCTTACGGGAATGTATTTAGGGAATCGCTCGATGAAGTGGTAACGGAACCTTTTTACAATTACGCCCATTATTATAAAGAGGAGAGATAACAATAACGGTATAAATAAAAAGGAAAGAGATGAAAATATTTTCCACCTCTTTCCTTTCTTTAATTTATCTTAGCCTATTCTGGCTAAATATTGTTTACTTCATATCAACATAAGGAATCTTGTCCATATCGCCATAATCAAGGTTTTCGCCCCCCATGCCCCATACGAACATGTAGTTGCTGGTTGCCGATGCACAGTGAACGCTCCACTCCGGAGACATTACAGCCTGCTCGTTGTGTAGCCAGAGTACACGGGTCTCCTGTGGCTCTCCCATGAAATGGGCAATAGTGTTACCCTCAGGCAGATTGAAATAGTAGTATGCCTCTACACGGCGACCGTGGGTGTGAGCCGGCATAGTGTTCCATACAGAACCCGGAGCAAGCTCGGTGAGTCCCATCTGCAACTGGCAAGGACCGCCCTTTCCGCCGTTTTTCTCAGAAAGCACATTGTTAACAATGAGCTGGTTGATAACACGATCGTTGCTCTCCTCCATTTTTCCGGCATGGAAACTGTTGGAGTTCAAGCACTTCAGCTTCTTTGCACGTGCAGCATCGTTACACACAATCATCTGTGTAGGGTAAGCCTTGTGGGCTGTTGTTGAGTTGAGGTAGAATTTTGCCGGATTCTGTGCATCCTTGCTTGCAAAAGAGATATCCTTCGAACCACGTCCTACATAGAGGGCATCTTTGAAATGCAGCTCATACTGCTTGCCGTCTACGGTTACGATACCTACACCCTTGCTTGTGTTGATAATTCCGAGCTCGCGGTTGAAGCAGAAGTAAGGAGCCTTCAGCGGATCGATAGTTTCAAGCTTGAGCACTTGTCCCACTGGCATAGCTCCGCCGAACACAAGGCGGTCATACATAGAATAGGTGAAATGAATCTTGTTTGCCTCCATCACGTTCTGCATGGTGAAAGCACTGCGCAGACGGTTGGTGTCGT
>DAIOXG010000540.1:0-1444 GCA_036758085.1 Prevotella sp.
CCGATTCTATCGCAAAAAATAATCCTTTAAAAAGAAAATCGATATGCAATATTACAGCACCAATAAGAAAGCTCCCCTTGCCTCATTGCACGAGGCTGTGGTAAAGGGACTTGCCGCTGACAGCGGATTATACATGCCACAGTATCTATACAAGTTGCCGGCAGATTTCTTCAACGTTATTGATAAATTGCCTTTCAACGAGATTGCAAAGACCGTTGCCGCTGCATTCTTCTCTGAGGATGTAGACAAACAGGCACTTGACGCTATTGTTGATGACACGCTTCAGTTTGACTGCCCTGTTGTTCATGTTGCCGACAATATATACAGTTTGGAACTCTTCCACGGACCGACTCTTGCCTTTAAGGATGTAGGCGGTCGTTTCATGGCGCGCCTTCTTCAGTATTTTATACGCAAGGAGGGTAAGGAGGAAGTTAACGTTCTTGTTGCCACAAGTGGCGACACGGGGTCTGCCGTTGCCAACGGATTTCTTGGTGTTGAAGGCATTCACGTTTATGTGCTTTATCCTAAAGGGAAGGTGAGCAAGATACAGGAAAGTCAGTTTACTACTCTCGGACAGAACATTACGGCAATTGAGGTTGATGGCGTTTTCGACGACTGCCAGGCGCTTGTGAAGAAGGCGTTTATGGACGAAGAGCTGAACCGCCACATGAAACTTACGTCTGCCAATTCTATTAATGTTGCACGTTTCCTGCCGCAGTCTTTCTATTATTTCAATGCCTATGCCAGAATGAAGGCTGCCGGCAAGGCTGACGAACTGGTTGTTTGTGTGCCGAGCGGTAACTTTGGAAATATCACGGCAGGATTGTTTGCCCGTGAGATGGGGCTGCCGATTAAGCGTTTCATCGCTGCCAATAACGCCAATGATGTGTTCTATAAATTCTTGCAGTCGGGCGAATACTCTCCGATGGCAAGCATCCAGACTATAGCCAATGCCATGGATGTTGGTAATCCGAGCAATTTCGCCCGTGTCTTCGATATGTTTGACGGTGATGTAGAGAAAATACGCTCTGTCGTTAGCGGTGCTACATATTCTGATTCGCAGATTCGCGAAACGATGAAGGCTTGTTTTGATTCCAACGGTTATATTCTTGACCCTCATGGGGCATGCGGCTATCGTGCTCTGACAGAAGGTTTGAAGGATAGCGAGACTGGCGTATTCCTTGAGACTGCACATCCGGCTAAGTTTAAGGAGACGGTAGAGAATGCCATAGGAGCTGAAGTGGAAATTCCTGAGCGTCTTGCTGCCTTTATGCGTGGCGAGAAGCAGAGCGTAGAGATGAGTGCTGATTTTGATGCCTTCAAACAGTATCTCATGAGTAGATAAGGGATACATAGACCTTCTGGGTCTTATGATTGAAAAATAAAATCCTTCGCCAAGACTTGTAACTTCATAATTACATAGTTTTATGGCGAAGGATTTTTG
>DAIOXG010000541.1:0-1438 GCA_036758085.1 Prevotella sp.
GGTCGGACATTTTAAACCTCCAAAAGCAATTCTTTCGCTATTTGCACCACTATTATCAAATAATATCCACAAATCAACTACATTCATAAATATCCTAAACAGATTTCTTAAACCTGCTACGTATCTACGTTCTATTACTTCTTCAGGTATATTATGTCCACCTGAAATAACTCTTTTTGCAACACGGTGTTTAGCCGATGCCGTAGTCTTTCCTGCACCATTACACCCTGCAATTATATACAAATGCTTTACTGCCATTATTCAGTTCTAAAACTTAATTTCCGCAAAAGTAACGAAAAGATATGAATGATGCAAATTTGAGAATATTTTTCTACTCATTCGCCATATGCCACACGGTGAGCAGCGAGGCACGGGTGATGTCGGTCAGCTTCTTGTAGTTAATGGTCTGCGGCTCGTCA
Source organism: Prevotella sp. (assembly GCA_036758085.1). Lineage (GTDB taxonomy): Bacteria > Bacteroidota > Bacteroidia > Bacteroidales > Bacteroidaceae > Prevotella. The sequence goes on from DAIOXG010000541.1 coordinate 420, forward strand.
GAAGGATGGTTATAGTGAGGTTGAGCATCAGTATGATACCACACGATAGGTACTCCATGCCGGGCAAACGAACCTTGGTCGCTACCGCCAACGGGATTATCCCATGACTTGTAGTTAGGGTTGAGCTGCAATCCGTATCTCTTTATGTCGGAACGTAGCCACTCGCCGTATTCCGGATGCGAGGCAGTATAGAAATACACAAAATATGACGGGTCGTCAGGACGGTTGTTTCCGCCCACCATATCGAAATTAAGATAAGACTTCACCTTATCCATATATGGAAAGTTCTCCGTAAAATAGCGGGACCCGAGCAATCCGCACTCCTCACCATCCCAAAAGGCGAAGACAATATTTCGCTCCGGCTTTTTGCCGCTAACGGCAAAAGCCTTCAGAATCTGCAACACGGCACTCACGCCCGAAGCATTGTCGTCGGCACCATTATATATCTTGTCGCCGTCGAGATCGGGGTTCATACCCTCATGGTCGTAGTGGGCACCCACCACGACATACTCGTCAGTTTTCTTTCCTGGAATCATCGCCAACACATTGGCAAGCAGCAAACTGCAATGTTCCTGTTTCTTTATCAAAGCCACGGAATCCGCTTCAACATAATATCGCGGACGACGGTGGAGCACGCTTCTGCCTACCGCCTCAAACGGCTGAAGGAAAGAGTCGCCGGACACTGGCAACAATCCTGCCTCACGGATTCTGGAGAGAATATACAGCCTTGCAATCTGCGAACCGCGCTTTCCAGCCTCCCTACCCTCCAGTAAATCATCGGCAAGGAAATATACATGAGCCTTGGCGGCATCCTCTGTTATAGAACGCAAAGCAATCTGTTTGGGAGGAATGATTCCATCCCCTCCCTTCCTGGTCTGAGCCATACCGCAAATGGAAAACATTGAAGCGGCAGCCAATATCAAAAGATTAATTCCGTATTTTTTCATAGAGCATAATGGTATATAATAATCGAGTAGGAGGTAAACACTAATTATAGGTGTTTATCTCCTATTTTCGTG
>DAIOXG010000542.1:0-1386 GCA_036758085.1 Prevotella sp.
ATGCTGCCTCTACTTCGTCAGCAAGTCTGCTGCATTCCTTTGCAGTCTTCTTGTCCTTGCCGACTGTCTCCAGGATTTCTGCCGCCTTTCTCAATGATGATACGGCAAAGAAGTTGGACGGAACGAGGAAGTCGAATGTGGTGGCGTCATCAGATGGTCTGAACGATGAAACGATGAGACCTACAGGGTTGACAGGATTTCCCCAACCTGCGCAGCACTTCGTGTCCAACTGGCGTTCTGTCTTGCGCATGAAACTGTAGCTTCCAAGTCCATCCTTTCTCTGCTGCTCTTTCATTACGTTGAGGATCAGTCTTATAGCCTTGTTCCATGTCTCGTCGAAAATAGAATCGTCACCGGTCACTTTCCAATATTCGTAAGCCAGTCGGATAGGGTAGCATTGAGAATCGATTTCCCATTTGCGCTCGAAAATCTCCGGTTTCATGTCTGTAATGTCATTGGCACCGCCGTCACCTGTAGGACCGTCGTTGAATGCGTTTGCATACGGGTCAATGCAGATGAGCGAAAGCTGGCAGCGGATTACTCCTTCAAGCATCTGGCGGAGGTTTTCATCCTCCTTGGCGTACTTTACGTAAGGCCAGACCTGTGCTCCGGAATCCCTGAGCCACATCGCATGAATGTCTCCAGTATATATGAATGTGCGGAAATTCCCGTTTTCATCTTTGCCGAAGTGTACTGTCGTGTCGAGAGTGTTCGGGTAGCAGTTTGTGAACATCCATCTAAGATATGGATTTGTGAGCTGGGACGATACTTGCTCTATTTTCTTTTCGACTGCTGCCGATGTGAAAAGTCTGTTCTCCGGCTCCGGACGCTGAGATTTGTAGTCGGTGGCGAGTGCCGACACTGAGGCAGTTATGCCAAGGATAGTGATTAAAAACTTGTTCATGTCTGTTTGTGTTTGTATGTTGCAAGTTACTCAAAATCATGTCATAAAACAACTAGAGGGGTGACTAAAACTGAATTTTAGTCACCCCTCTGGTAGCCCCGACAGGAATCGAACCTGTATTTAAAGTTTAGGAAACTTCCGTTCTATCCGTTGAACTACAGGGCCATTATGAGAAAAGAGCTTATTCAGCTACTTTCTTCTCAATAATCTGACGGCCTCTGTAGAAGCCACACTCAGGACATACTCTGTGATACATTACTGTAGCACCGCAATTAGGGCAAGTTGCGAGAGTAGGAACAGCTGCGAAGTCGTGTGTTCTTCTCTTGTCCCTTCTTTGCTTTGAAAGTTTGTGTTTCGGATGTGCCATTGTTATATACTTTTAATTATTTATTCACTTTCTGTGCTCGTTCTTAATTCTTATCCAGATCCAATCCCTTGAGCACTGCAAAAGGATTGTCCTTGTTGTCTGCTTTTTCTTCTTC
>DAIOXG010000543.1:0-1278 GCA_036758085.1 Prevotella sp.
CCCATGCAGGATGAAATGATCGTTGACTTATACTGGAAAAGAGATGAGAGTGCCATCAGCGAAACGGAGCGGAAATATGGGCGGTATCTTTCAAAGATCGCCTACAATATCCTCTCCGACTGGGAGGACAGCAAGGAAACCGTCAACGATACCTACTTAAAGGCGTGGAACTCCATGCCAACGCATAAGCCGAGCGTCCTCTCCACTTATTTAGGAAAAATCACACGACAACTATCCATTGATGCGTTCCGCACACGTAACAGGGATAAACGGAAGCACTCGGAATATGCAGTCTCTCTTTCCGAGCTGGAGGATTGTATTTCCGGCAGCGAAACCACGGAGCAGAGCATAGAATTGAAACTGCTTGCGGAAGCGATCAATACCTATCTCTACACACTCCCGGCAGAAGCACGAAACACATTTGTCGGCAGATACTACTTTGCGGATTCTATCCGAGAAGTCGCAGACTACTACGGCATGAGTGAACCGAAGGTCAAGAGTATGCTCTACCGAACAAGGCAGGGACTAAAAAAATATTTGGAAAAGGAGGGCTATGAGCTATGAAGAAAGAACACATCAGTGACGCTTTGAATATGCTGAACGATGATATTATCGAGGAAACCAACAATGTCCGCACCAATGCGAAGCCGACGCGCAAGTGGGTTAAATGGGGAGTTGTTGCAGCCTGCCTGTGTCTGGCGGTGACTATCGCCATTCCTGTGCTTCACCATAAGGGAGGTCCTGACACCCAAGATCCCGTGCAGAACATTGCCGCACTTGAGTACAACGGCAAATTTTACGAGGCTGTCAAACTTCCGGAGGTGCTTGAGAAGTATGGTCTGCCGCCTGAAATCACCGCCGATATGGCTGGCGAACACATTTCCTACCTGAAATCTGACGGAGGCATTGGCTATAAAAGCACGGTCAGCCAGACTGACATCGAGCTATACCGGTATGCACCTGCTGTTTGTGATGGCGTATATGTTCTGCGAGACGGTGACACATGGTATGCCGCGCTGTTCTGCAACTTCTATCAGTTTGACAGCAACACAAACTGTTCGTTCACCGAGCTTTATCGCGTGTATGGCATTGAGAGCGCAGACGATATTGCATCCATTACAGAAATGAAGTGGAACAACGAACAAGAAGTTGGCTCACCGGTAACAAATCGGCAGGAAATCACCGAGTTCTATCACATGACGATTACACTTGTGAGTTATGGAAACGATGACTTCCAGACGGAAGTATTTGATGGTATCCCCGAAGAAAATCAACAGG
>DAIOXG010000544.1:0-1263 GCA_036758085.1 Prevotella sp.
CACGAAAATAGGAGATAAACACCTATAATTAGTGTTTACCTCCTACTCGATTATCTTAGCAAGACTTTTGCTCGCTTGTTTCCAATCAGAAACTTCTGAGCCATGCTTTCAGTTCCAGTTCCATTTCGTTGTGGAATTTGAAGCGGTCGCGGATGCCCCAGCCGTGTCCGCCGGAAGGGTAGACATGCAGAGTGGCAGGAACGTCGTGGCGGTAAAGCTCGGTGTAGTAGTTAACGCCGTTGGCAGGGAGAACAGTATGGTCGTCGTCGCTGAGGGCGATGAAAGCACGGGGAGTGGCGCGCGACACCTGAACATCGTTGCTGTATAGCTTCTCGTCCTTCTTTTTGGCATCCTTACCCAGGAAATTGTCATGACTGCCCTTATGCGTGATGTCGGGCATCATGGTGATGACGGGGTAGAAGAGGATTTGGAAATCCGGTTTGGCGTCGCCCTTAGAGTGGGTGGCAAGAGTAGATGCCAGGTGACCGCCAGCCGAAGATCCCATAATTCCCACCTGGTCAACCTTGATGTTCCAAGCCTTTGCGTTTCGACGCACGAGGCGCATCGCCTCTTCGGCATCAGCGATAGGGACCTCGCAGTTGCCGTTCGGCATGCGGTATTTCAGTACGATTGCCGCAATGCCCATGTTGTTGAAGAACGGAGCCCAGTCGTATCCCTCGTGGTTCATGGCGAGATGCTGGTATCCGCCGCCGGGACAGATAACCACGGCTCTGCCGGTAGCCTCTTCGGGGCTTGGCAGGAAGACCCTTACTTTAGCCGTGTCTTGCGGGTTGCCGTTATCGTTAGGAGCACCGTTCTGCCAGAGCAGAATGTCTGTCGGGTTTTGTGCGCAAGCCGTCATAGATGTAACAGCCAGTATTATAGAAGTCAGAAGTCTGCTTATCTTTCTCATCTTATCTCTTTTTTTATAGTAAATTTCGGTTTATTCTGCAATATTCGCAAAAAAAAGTGAGATATGCAAATGATATTGTAAAAAATATATTTTCGATAATATGTTTTAGCCTATATAATTCATAGGATGATAATGTATATTATCGGAAGCTCTTCTTTTTAGACGAAAACCTATAAAACCCCCGATGTTGTTTTGCAAGCCTTCGGCTTTTGTATTGTGGTGGATGTGTTCTATAGAGAGCAAGCTCTCTTCCGGCCACATCCGCCATAATACAAAGAGCCACTTCGTGTCTCTTGCAAAACAACATCGGGCGATAAACATAAAAAACATAAGAGAACAACATTTTGTTG
>DAIOXG010000545.1:0-1208 GCA_036758085.1 Prevotella sp.
ATCCTTATCCGTTACACTCACTCCCGTTGCCGTCTTGTAATAACTGGCAATAGAACTTTTGTTCAGACAATAGTCCACGGTACGTATGCCCGGAGCTGCAAGTCTATACTGTCTTGCCTTCTTTATTTTCAGCGTGGTAGGTCCCGGTTTATAGTAGTTATAGGCAATATTCACGTTCATGCCTTCACCGCCGTAGCAGCCATTTCCTCCCCAGTTATACATCACGTTGTTTCGCAAGTCCATACGCTCGTCAGTCTGGGTGCCGGGACGCGGTCCGAGTCGTGGCACACGGGAGTCGTGGTGGGCAAGGAGATTGTGGTGGTACGACGCTCCGCTACCGCCCCAGTTGCCGCCATATCCGTGTGCTCCCTTAGAGTGTCCGGAGTTCTTTAGGCTCTGTGAAACGATGTTCCATTGCAGGGTGATGTTCTTGCTGCCGTAAACAGAAAGACACTCATCGATGCTCCAACTGATAGAACAGTGGTCTACGATGATGTTCTTGCGGTCCATGCCGCCCAGTCCGTCGCCTTCATGCTTATCAACATGGCGGTTGCCAAGGCGGAAGCGCATGAATCGGATTATCACATTGTCGCTGCTTATCTCAAATGGATAATCGGCAATACAGATACCGTCTCCCGGTGCTGTCTGTCCGGCAATGGTAACGTTACCTCTCTTCAGTTGCAGTGTACTTTTCAGATATATCGTTCCACTCACGTCGAAGACGATAGTTCTCGTTCCAGATTTGTTGCAAGCCCAGCGGAAAGTGCCCTCCGACCCGTCGTCGTCGAGTTTCGTTACATGATACACAGCTCCACCACGTCCTCCTGTGGTATATCTTCCGAAGCCCTCGGCTCCTGGGAAAGCCGGCAGATTGTCGGCAACGGCATTTGATGTAGGTACGGCGCTCAAGGCGATAGCCGCCGCACTCATCATAAATAGTTTCTTGAAATCCATTATATGTTTTTTGTTATTGTCGTAATATTGTCTGCTGCAAGCAGCATCTTTTCATTATGCGAAATTACGCATTTAATATGGATTACGCAAATGTAAGGAACACACACGACGGGCATTTATTAACAATTGGAGAATATTCCACCCTTTCCGTTTGTTTTTTACCCTTTCTGTAACAGAGGATAAAGGCTTTCGCCTGTTTGAGACAGAAAAAACTGTCTTTTATTCGAATGACAAATAAATTTTACAAGAATATT
>DAIOXG010000546.1:0-1090 GCA_036758085.1 Prevotella sp.
GTAATAATATAACGATTTGAGGAATTATTCTATTTTACATGTCCAAAAACGTGCATACAGCTGGCTTAAAGTATTAGAAAGTTTTAATTTTAACCTTTTGGACAGAAAAACAGACAAATAGTACATACTACATTCGGTAATAATGACTATCTTTGCAAAATAAACGTATAAAAGAAAACTGAACATGATGAACGACAATAACGAGAAGAAGTTGGACTACGACTTTTTCATAGGCAAGGGACTAACAGATTATTCCGATGGAGATATCATGGTGCTCGACAACATCAACGCATCGTCAATGGAGGGTACGGTGAAGGTGGATATGGTTCTTATGATATACTGTATAAAGGGACGTCTGCAAGGTGAGATGAACGGGAAAGTGCATCTTGCCAAGGCAGGAGACGTGGTGATATGCCTGCCAAGTTCATATCTCAGCAATTCGATGATGTCACCCGATTTCGAGTGCAAAATCATTGGCTTCTCCTATAAGTCCATACAGAATACCATGCAGATGACCCGCGACGCACTTGACCTCTTGGCTTATGTTGCCAAGAATCCGGTAGTGCATCTCGACCTTGAGCGCCAGGCTCTCGTTAGCAAGTATTATGCTATCATCGCCCACAAGATAAAACATCCCCACGGTTATTTCCACAAGGAGATAATGCACGGCATCTTCCAATGTGCAGCTTTCGAGTTGTGCGCTATCATTGCGCCACACGTGGAATACAGCAACGATGGCGGAAGCATGAAGCAAGCCAATCTGCTGTTCTGCAAATTCATGGAAATGCTCAACCAGAACGATGGCAAGACTTACCCCGTGAAGAAATACGCCGAGGAACTGTGCATAACGCCTAAATATCTGTCGTTCATATCCAAGAGTGTGAGCGGCAAGACGGCTCTTGAACTGATACACGAATATACGGTGAAGGCGATTGAGCGTTATCTCAAGCACTCTAATCTCTCGATTAAGGAGATTGCCGACCGACTGAACTTCCCCAACCTTTCATTCTTTGGAAAATTCACAAAGAGCCATCTTGGTGTGTCGCCTACGGAATACAGACGTCAGCAGAGCATGAAAAAAGAGAAATAA
>DAIOXG010000547.1:0-1089 GCA_036758085.1 Prevotella sp.
CACCGCTTTAGGCTGGTAGTTAAGAATTTTGTCCCTAACACATTGAACCAATGCTTCCTCTGACATCTCAGCTAAGTCCTTAAAGGTCTTACCGTCGACACCAGGTGTGCTGCTTCCTTTGTTTGATTTGAGATTACGGTATGCCATTTTGATATTGGCATCTGAACCGATAATACTTATCAGATTCGTGAAAATCTTTTCGCTCGCACTATCCGCATATAATGCGTCCTGTACTTCGACCATGCCGTAGTACTCAGCATATCGGATAGCACTTTTCTTTAACAATTCCTTTCTTTGCATAGTCAACATCACCTCACTCTCGCAAGACTTGTTTCTCTTAGTCATACTCGAACCTATGAATGTTAACTGCATTACTTTATTACACTTGTTTTGTCGACTGGCAGACTGACCAGTCGTCCCACTAGAGGCTGTTGCTCCACTCCCATTACAGAAGCTTCATCGCTCGTGCCTCCGCTCTCACAACGATAAAGGTAAGTTATACAGTGTGTTTTCCTTACCAACAGGTCATAGCATGTGCAACTGCTCGCTGTTCGTTGCTTTCGACGTTCCAATATGATGCAATATACTGTACTTAGGTGCTTCCTTTGAGCCTGCTGATTTCCATTGCCTGTAACAATGCTCCGACTTTCACTTCCACCCAGTTACTTTTCGGTAATCAGCGCCAAACCGTTGGCATACGCTTTTCAACGCATTCGAATTTTAGACTCTTTAAATCGTCAGTTCGTCCCCACTTCCGTGGATACTCACCATATACAGCTTCACTACATAATCACAGGCAACCCACACCTCTGTGAATCTTTCCTCAGCCTTACCTGTTAGGACCTGCTTTTTGCTCTTCACCCTAACTTTTGACAACCCGATAGTTCTTGCACAACTATCACGCTGTAGGGAGTTTGTGTGTGTCCCTTCCGGGCGTTACCCCTTCATTTGAACAACACCATATCAGTTGTATCAGTAGCTTTTCTTTTTACGGACGGCTACTGACCCCGCTGTCTATTCAACAAGCGGAACGTCTCGTCCGATGGAATTCATCAATGTAATATCTGGTACTCTTATTCGCTGAACGGT
>DAIOXG010000548.1:0-1029 GCA_036758085.1 Prevotella sp.
ACCATCTAAAGTAAATTAAAACGTTTATCAGATAAAATTATTTTCATATCTTTGCTAAAACAAAAAGTAATACTTCTGCATAAAAAGTTCAGTTTTGTTACTATTTTGTTACTCATTAAAAACAACAAAACCAACAACTTGTTGATATACAATACTTTACAAAAGAAAATAATAAAATGAACATTAACTGCGTAATAATTGACGATGAGCCGCTGGCTGCCGAACTGCTTGCCAGCTATGCACAGAAAATCCCGTTCCTTGAGTTGCAAGGATATTTCAACAGTGCCACTGAGGCTATTAAGACTATAAGGGAGAAGAAGATTGACCTTATCTTCCTCGACATTCAGATGCCGGAAATCAGCGGACTGGAGTTTGCACGCATCATAGGAGAGAACACAAGGATTGTTTTCACAACTGCTTTCAGCCAGTATGCCATCGAGGGCTACAAGGTTAATGCTCTTGACTATCTGCTGAAACCTATTAGCTTTGAGAAATTTCTCGAGGTGGCAAAAAAGGCCTTGGACTTTTTTGAAAACAAGAATAAGTTTCTTACCATGAAACAGGACAGGTTTATATTCATCAAAAGCGAATATAAACTACAGAAAGTCTGCTTCGACGATATTCTATATATTGAGGGGGTGAAGGACTACGTGAAGTTCTATATTGCCGACGGCTCGAAAAACATTATGTCGCTGATGAACATGAAAAAGGTTGAGGAGTTCCTCCCCTCTCCCGAATTCATGCGTATCCACAGATCGTATATTGTACACATGCCTAAGGTCTCGCTCATCGACAGGTTCAGAATCGTTATGGGCGAACAGTATCTGCCTATCTCTGAGAGCTATAAGGATAATGTGCAGAAATACATCGAGGAACACACGCTCTTCTGAAAACAAGCTTTACTCTAAATATCGTTGATGTTTACGTAGCCGTGCATTACGGCATAAATGGTTAAGGCACCGACACTCTTGCGGTTTAACTTTTCCGTTATATTTCGCCGATGGGTTATGATGGTCGAAAGACTGACAT